>JBBQPP010000001.1:0-49563 GCA_038217255.1 Bacteroidales bacterium
GCATAAATTAAATGACTATGCAACAAAGGGATATTTCTATTTAACCGATAATGTTGGAAATACCAAAGTTGCCCAACGTTTACCTGCGTTGCAAGATCCTGTTACCCACTCTGTTTCTGAGGGTGACGCATACCAATTATATGAAAATGAAACAGAAAATGTGCTTGCCATGGGCAAAGGCCTGGGTTCGGGGAAGCAGTGGTTTGGTGATAAATTTAAGCATAGTTCGGTTACGAATATTGATTTTGATCTGACAGATATTGAATCTTCTGAGCAAGTGAAAATCCGTGTAAATGCCATTGCGCGCTCCTTTGCAGCATCTGAAATGAAATTGCTCGTAAATCAGGCAGAACAAGGGACGTTGAGTTTTAATTCCGTTAATACCGGAAGTCAAACATCAAGTTATGCAGATCAAAAAGAAGGGGTTTTTTCTACAACAGTTCAAGGAAATCAGGCCAAACTTACATTGAAATATTTTGCAAATAATATTAATAGCAATATAGATGACAATGCGTTATCATGGCTCGATTTCATAGAAATAAATTACCGAAGGAAACTTAAATTTGGAAATGAACCTTTGTTTTTTCGTGATAAATCTTCAGTAGGTGGTGGTAATATTGTTTCGTTTTCAATAGAAAATGCTGGTTCGGGTTCGCGGGTTTTTGATGTGACTCATGTAAATAATGTGGTGGAAGTACCGGTTGAAATTTCAGGAAACGTTGCAGTTATAAAACGGCCTGGGAATAAGCTTTTTGAATATGTAGCTTTTAGCCCTAACGGTAATTACAGCGAACCAGAATATATTGGAGAAGTAGCAAATCAGGATTTACATGCCTTAAGTACCCCTGAATTCATAATTATTACCCATCCAAATTTTATTGGTTCAGCAAATAAATTAGCTGATTTTCACAGAAGTTTTGATGGGATGAGTGTTGAGGTGGTAACAACAGAACAGGTTTATAATGAATTTAGTTCGGGAACTAAAAGTGCCACTGGAATTAGAAATTTCATTAAAATGTTTTATGACAGGAGCGAAAAACTAAAATATGTATTACTATTCGGAGATGGTAGTTTTGACAATAGAAATCTTAGACCCGAAACCAAAAATTTTGTACCGACATTCCAATCAGAAAATTCACTTGTGCCGGTTTCATCGTTTGTAACCGATGATTATTTTGTAATGCTTGATGCAGGTGAAAGTGTGTACAACGGTGCCATTGATTTGGGTATTGGCAGGATTCCGTCAACAACAACTTTTGAAGCAGAAACTGTCATCAACAAAATCGAAAATTATTATAAACCTGAAGCATTGGGTAACTGGAGAAACATTGTGTGCTTGATAGCGGATGATGAAGATAGTGGGCTGCACATGGCAGATACCGAAAAACTTGACAAATTGATTAAGGATACCCACAGTGAGTTTATTACAGATAAGATTTACTTCGATTCCTACCTTCAACAAGTTAATGCAGGAGAAGAAAAATATCCTGATGTTACCACTGCAATAAACAACCGCGTTAAAGACGGGGTTTTGATTTTAAACTATGTGGGTCATGCAAATGAGCGATATATGGCTGACGAACATGTACTTGACATCAGTAACGTTAATACTTGGTCGAACACAAATAACCTCCCCATTTTTGTGACAGCAACTTGCGAATTCAGTCGCTTTGATGCCGATGAAACCTCAATTGGGGAGTATGTCCTTTTTAATCCAACTGGCGGAGGGATTGGACTTTTTTCCACAACCCGGCTGGTATATGCTTATTCGAATTCATTATTAAGTTTAAGTTTTTACCGTTTTGTTTTTGAAAAAGACGAGCAAGGAAACCGTTACCGTATGGGAGATATTATGCGGCTTGCAAAGATAAATACACTCAATAGTATCAATAAAAGAAATTTCAGCTTATTGGCAGATCCGGCACTTCGGTTGTCATACCCCAAAAATAAAGTGGTAACTACTTCTGTCAATGGTAATGAAGTCGGCAATAACACCGATACGCTCCGTGCTTTACAAAAAGTTGATATAGAAGGTTTCATTTCTGATTATTCAGATAATAAATTGAATAATTTTTCAGGAGAGATGACAGTTACTGTTTACGATAAGGAAACTACGGTAAGCACATTGGGTAATAATGGTGAAACACCTTTTAGATTTAATGTACGTGAAAATATTATTTACAAAGGACAGACCACAGTAAAAAACGGAGAGTTCTCATTTAGTTTTGTTGTACCAAAAGATATTTCTTATGTAATCGGACAGGGAAATATTATGTATTATGCACAAAATAACGAAGTTGATGCCAATGGTGCTTTTAATGATTTTATGATCGGGGGATTGTCCGATCAGGTTGTTGATGACAATCAGGGGCCTGAAATAGAACTGTTTATGGATACTAGGGATTTTATTTCGGGAAACAAAACAAGTAAAAATCCTACATTGGAAGCATATCTTTCGGATGAAAATGGGATTAACACTGCTGGCACTGGTATTGGGCATGATATTACAGCGGTTTTGGACGATGATTATTCAAATATTTTTGTGCTAAACAATTTTTATCAGGCCGAAATAAACAATTTTAAAAGCGGTTTAGTAAGTTTCCCATTTAAAAATCTGACTCCGGGCAAACATAAAATTACATTTAAAGCATGGGATGTTGCAAATAACTCCTCCGAGAAAGATATTGAATTTGAAGTTACAGGGGATTTTTATATCAGTCAGGTCATTAATACGCCAAATCCGGCTGTTGATAATACTTATTTTAGTTTCGAACATAACCAATCGGATGCAAATTTAAATGTCATGGTCGAGATTTTTGACCTGTTAGGCCGCAGGGTTGATTTCATAAAAACGGAAGTTGGTTCAGCAGGAACAAAAAGTAATCCCATACGTTGGAACTTTAATGAAACTGGTACTCTCCTTTTAAACGGAATTTATATCTACCGCATAACTGCTCAAAACGATGATAAGATTTATTTTTCAAAATCAGGTAAAATGATGATTGCACGTTAAATTTTTCGGTGAATGAAATTTTTCATCATTTGTTGCGTTTTCATTTGTATTATGAATATTATAAATATGGCTGCAAAAACAATTATTATATCTTTGC
Source organism: Bacteroidales bacterium (assembly GCA_038217255.1). Taxonomy (GTDB): domain Bacteria; phylum Bacteroidota; class Bacteroidia; order Bacteroidales; family Prolixibacteraceae; genus Draconibacterium. Next base: position 3,111 of record JBBQPP010000001.1, read on the forward strand.
AGCCTCAATTTTTTTAAAATTATGAAGCAATTATTTAGACTCTTATTACTTCTGACAATGATTATTGCTATATCGGAAAACGTTATGGCTCAGTCAACTACTTCAGGAGCAAATACAATTACAACTGCTGTTCCATTTCTTTCAATCACTCCCGATTCAAGGGCTGGAGGTATGGGAGATGCAGGCGTAGGATTAACTCCTGACGTAAGTTCGCAACATTGGAATCCTGCAAAATATGTTTTTATGGAAAGTGATATGGGTATTGGTTTATCATATTCACCCTGGTTGCGTAATTTGGTTGACGATATCAATCTTGCTTATTTGTCGGGTTATAAAAAACTTGACGATGTGCAGGCAGTAAGTGCTTCTTTACGTTATTTTTCCCTGGGAGATATTATTTTTACAAGTGATTACGGTGAAATAAACGGGCAGCAAAGCCCTAACGAATTTGCCGTTGATTTGGGTTATTCCCGTTTACTTTCCGAAAGCTTCTCTGGTGCAGTGGCATTGCGTTATATTCGATCTGATCTGACCGGAGGGCAAATGGTAGGAGGTGTTGAAACACATGCGGGAAATGCATTTGCTGCAGATGTTGCCTTTTATTACTATAAAGAATTAAGGGTCAACCGCAAAGACAATATTTTTTCAGCGGGTATTAATATTCAGAATATTGGTTCAAAAATCTCGTATACCGATGGTACAATAAAGGATTTTATACCAACCAATTTAATGCTTGGAGCTTCTTATACATCTAATCTTGATGATTATAATTCATTTACATTTTCTTTTGAAGCCAATAAATTGCTGGTGCCAACCCCACCTGCTGACTCAATTGGTTTGGAACCGGGAGTAATTGTCTCTGGGGGTGTTAATTCCGACATTGGATCGATTGAGGGAATAGTTGTTTCCTTTAACGACGCACCAGGCGGGTTTCAGGAAGAGATGCAGGAAATTAACCTTTCATTTGGGGTTGAATACTGGTACAACAAGCAATTTGCAATAAGGGGAGGTTATTTTTATGAACACCAAAATAAGGGTAACAGAAAATATTTCACAGCGGGGGCAGGTTTGAAACTTAATGTTTTTGCTCTTGATTTCTCCTATCTACTGCCTACTCAGCGCAATCATCCACTCGAAAATACACTTAGGTTTACACTATCGTTTGATATTGATGCCTTCGAAAGACAACGATAATGGATTACCGTATCGGACAAGGATATGACGTGCACCGCCTGGCCGAGGGAGAAACTTTGTGGCTTGGCGGTATTTTAATCCTGCACCATAAGGGTACTGTGGCTCATTCAGATGGTGATGTGGTCATCCATGCCATTTGCGATGCTATTTTGGGAGCCGCAAAACTTGCTGATATAGGAACCAATTTTCCTGATAATTCTTCTGAATTCAAAAATATTGACAGTAAAATACTATTGGATAAATCATATCAACTTGCTAAAATCAAGGGATATGAAATAGTAAATATTGATTGCACAATCAGTGCACAGCAACCTAAATTAAAACCTTTTATACCCGAAATGGAAAAGGTAATGGCCAAAGTGCTTCAAATTGATGTCGATCAGATTTCGGTGAAAGCAACTACTACCGAAAAATTAGGATTTGAAGGCCGCGAGGAGGGAATTTCAGTAAATGCCGTTGTGCTTTTAAAAAAATTATAAAAATTATGAAGACTCTTGTAATTGGGGCAAGCTCAAAACCAGAGCGATATTCAAATATGGCAATTCATGCATTGCGGGAAAACAACCACGAAGTTATTGGGCTTGCAAAAAGAAAAGGGATGGTTTCTGATGTCCCGATTCAAAATGAGTTTCCATCAAAAGAGATTATTCATACAGTTACAATGTATGTAGGAGCAAAACACCAGATTGAATATTATAAATCCTTACTCGAATTAAAACCTGAAAGGGTAATTTTTAATCCGGGAGCTGAAAACTTTGAGTTGGCTGAGTTGCTTGAATTAAATGGAATTGAAACCATTGAAGGTTGCACTTTGGTAATGTTAAGTACCGGGCAGTTTTGAATAAAAATCCAAGTTAAGATGTTTGTTGAGATTCAGTCCTTTGAGGAGTTTTTAAAACTGAAAGATGAAGAACCTGCTTTGCTGGCTTATTTTTCTACTGAGATATGTAATGTTTGTAAAGTTCTGAAACCAAAGGTTAGCGAATTGGTTCAAAACGAGTTCCCTAAAATTAAACTTGCTTATATAAAATCCGACAAGTTACCTGAAGTGGCAGCACAGAATCAGGTTTTTATAGCCCCTACCATTCTTGTTTTTTTTGAAGGAAGAGAGTACATCCGTAAAAGTCGAAACATCGGTATTGGTGAATTACAGCGTGAAATTGAACGACCATATTCGATGATTTTCTCTTAGCTCAAAAAGGTATGATTTGATATAAAAGTCATATCTGTTTCGGTACATTTTATTTTTCATAACGATTCCTTCTATTTACAGTTAGAGTATTTTCACATTTTAGACTTTATCTAATAATGATTTAAAAGTCTGAATTTGGTTGAATGATTTGGGAATCATTGTCAATTTTCTTGTTTAAAATCTGTGGTTGTCATAACTTCGCAGTTATTTATCTGTTGTCAGATGAAACATATCGACAAAAAAGTGTGTTTCCCCGAATTAGTATCTGATTTGTAATATTTAATTGGAATATTTGTTAACAAAATAAAAGTAGTAGAATTATGAAAAAAGTACGGATTGGATTGTTGGCTGCGGTTGTTACATTTTTGTTTTCAAGTTGTGGTTACAACAAAATGGTTACCATGGAAGAACAGGTTACGTCGCAATGGGCGCAGGTTGAAAATGTGTACCAAAGAAGAGCTGATTTAATTCCAAATTTGGTAAATACGGTCAAAGGTTATGCCGCACATGAGAAGGAAACGCTTGAAGGTGTTATTGAAGCCCGTTCGAAAGCAACTTCAGTTAATATTGATCCTTCAAAACTTACACCTGAATCAATACAGCAGTTTAACCAGGCGCAGGAAGGGCTTTCGTCCGCTTTGAGCAGATTAATGGTTGTTGTTGAAAGATACCCCGATTTGAAAGCCAATCAGAATTTTCTGGATTTGCAGGCACAACTTGAAGGTACTGAAAACCGTATAACAGTTGAACGCATGAAATTCAATGAAACAACACAAATATACAACGCTTATATCCGAAAATTCCCACAGGTAATTTATTCCGGTTGGTTTGGTTTTGAAAAGAAAACCTACTTTGAAGCGCAACAAGGAGCAGAAAGGGCCCCGGAAGTTCAATTCTAAGGAAAAATAAATGCTATGAATGTTCAGAAATATTTTACAGAAGAAAACAAACTACAAATTGCAAATGCAATCCGCATTGCTGAGTTGAACACCTCCGGCGAAATTCGGGTTCATATCGAAAAATTTTGTAAAGGTGATGTTTTGGATCAGGCCGCCTATGTTTTTGAAAAGTTGGAAATGCACAAAACTCAGTTAAGAAATGGAGTTTTGTTTTATGTGGCAATTGACGACCAAAAGTTTGCAATCCTGGGAGATTCGGGAATAAATCAAAAAGTACCAACAGATTTTTGGGAAAAAGCAAAGGAAATTGTTTTGTTGAATTTTAAGGAAGGAAATTTGACAGAGGGCTTGACAAAGGGAATCTTGATGGCTGGAGAACAATTAAAAGAACATTTCCCATACATGAAAGACGATAAAAACGAACTTTCTGACGACATTTCATTTGGGAAAAATTAAATACAAAATGAATAAAATATTATTAATAATCTCAGTTTTTATTTTTTCAGCTGCAATTTTGGTTGCACAAATTCCGGACCGACCTGTTCCCCCCAGGTTAGTTAACGATTTTGCAAACGTTTTATCTGAAACCGAACGTACTCAACTTGAAAATGAATTGGTGCAGTTTGCACAAGCAAAATCAACCCAAATTGTGGTTGTTACTGTGGCTGATCTTGATGGGGATGATCCTGGGAATTATGCATTTCAGATTGGTGAGAAGTGGGGAGTTGGGCAAAAAGATAAAGATAACGGAATTGTAATATTAGTTAAGCCCAAAAAGGGAAATAGCAAAGGTCAGGTTTTTATTGCAACAGGTTATGGATTAGAGGGTATTTTACCCGATGCAATTGTAAATTCAACTGTTATTGACTACGAAATGATTCCACGATTTAAAGAGAACGATTATTTTGGGGGAATTTCAAATGGTGTGAAAGTTATAATGGACATAACCAAGGGAGAATATACAGCAGAACAGTATCAGCAGAAGGTTGGGAAAAACAAAGGGGGTGGTTTTATTCCTGCTATAATTATTTTTATTTTGGTTTTTGTGTTTATGATGCGCGGGCGTAGGAACAGGTTTTATTCACCAGGTAAAAGCCTTCCGTTTTGGCTTGCTATGGGAATGATGTCGGGCAGTAACCGTTCTGGTGGTTCATTTGGTAATTTTTCATCAGGTAGCGGTGGTTTTGGTGGCTTTGGCGGCGGCAGCTTTGGCGGTGGCGGTGCCGGGGGAAGCTGGTAAAAAGGAAGAAACAAAAAAGAACACCTGCAAAATTGCGTTATGCGAATTTGCAGGTGTTCTTTTTTGAGGTAAAGATTTTAATGACTGTCTGAATCCAAAAAAATTGTCTGTTCGCGGTTTGGGCCAACAGATGCAATTGTAACAGGAATTCCAACCTCTTCCTCAATGAAATTTATGTAATTGTTTAATTCTTCGGGGAATTCATCCTGGTGTTTAATCTTTGTTAAATCAGTTTTCCAGCCTGGCAGTTCAACATACACCGGTTTTACATCATCATTTAATTCAAACGGAAAATGTTCAATTGTTTCGCCATCAACTTCATAACCAACACATATTTTTATTGTTTCGAACTGGTCCAAAACATCGGATTTCATCATTATTAACTGAGTTACCCCATTTAGCATTATGGAATATTTTAGGGCAACCAAATCGAGCCAGCCACATCTTCTGGGCCTTCCGGTGGTAGAGCCAAATTCATTTCCAGCCTTGCGCAAAATAGTGCCTGTTTCATCAAGTAATTCTGTAGGGAATGGACCCATTCCAACACGGGTGCAATAAGCTTTAAAAATGCCCAGTACCTCTCCTATTTTATTTGGTGCAATTCCAAGCCCGGTGCACGCACCTGCAGAAATTGTGTTCGAGCTGGTAACAAAGGGATATGACCCGAAATCAATATCGAGTAAAGTTCCCTGCGCACCTTCAGCCAAAACCGATTTGTTTTCCAGCAAGAGTTTGTCAATCATGTGCTCGGTATCAACAATTTTGAATGATTTAAGAAGCTCAATACCTTCAAACCAATTCTTTTCACAATCTTCAAGTATTTGCTGGAAATCGAATCTGTAAAAATCTGTTAAAAGCAATTTATGCCTTTCAACACGTGATTTGTATTTTTCATCAAAATCATGCAGTAAATCACCAACACGTAAACCTTCACGGCCTATTTTATCCTTGTAAGTTGGTCCTATCCCTTTTAGCGTCGAACCGATTTTTAATTCACCTTTTTGCAGTTCCGAAGCAGCATCAAGCAAACGGTGAGTTGGTAAAATCATGTGGGCTTTTTTCGAAATGTATAAATTTTGTGAAATATCGACACCAATTTTTTTTAACGATTCGATTTCTTTTTGGAATACAATTGGGTCTATTACAACACCGTTTCCAATGATATTTATTTTGTTGTCTCGAAAAATACCTGACGGAATTGTATGAAGTACATGTTTAATATTGTTGAATTCCAACGTATGTCCGGCATTTGGACCACCTTGAAAGCGGGTAATTACATCATATTTCGGAGTTAGTACATCAACAATTTTTCCTTTTCCTTCGTCGCCCCATTGCAAGCCAAGTAAAACATCTACTTTCATTTGAGTTTTTATCTAATATTGATTAATAATCCACCATAGTGCTTTTTGAAATTTACTTGTTCATCATACCTTTTGGGGAAATGAATCACAAAAGTTATTTTCAATCTTTTATTCAAACAAAACCGTGAAAATCTATCTTACAGAAAAAATTTTCACGGCTTATAGCTTAAGCGTTTAAAAATACAAATAATTTTGGTTTACAGACGAAAAAGATATACAGCTGTTTCGGGTTTAGAGAAATATTAAGGTAATAAGGAAATTCTATTTCAAGTTTTCCCCATAAATATACAGGGTGTGGTGAGAAAGCTTAAAATTATTTTGTTTACAAGCGTCCTCTATAATTTCGCGGATTCTGGGGTCAAAGAATTCGATAACATTTCCATTTCTCGTGTCGATTAAATGGTCATGTTGCAAAGAGGCAAATGCTTTTTCGAATTGGGCAATGTTTTTCCCAAACTGATGTTTTACCACCAGCTTACAATCAAGAAGCAAATCGATTGTGTTATATAGTGTTGCCCTACTTACCCGGTAGTTATTATTTTTCATTGATATGTACAATGATTCAATATCAAAATGTCCTTCGCGAAAATAAATTTCCTGAAGAATAGCAAACCTTTCCGGGGTTTTACGATGTCCATTATTTTCCAGGTATTCAGTAAACATATTTTTTACTGTTTCTCTGGTTTTATGGTTATTCATAATTAAACCAATTTAAAATAGGACGTAAAATTAGAATTATTTTTGATATTCTTTAGAATGATTAAAAATTAATCGTTTAGATTTTTTATGCGTGAAACATTTTCAATCCCTTTTATCTTTTTTAATTGTGAGATCAAATTGTTTAAATCATCGGTATTGTGGATGTATAGGAATAAATCCCCTTTAAAAATACCATCGTTTGTTTCAAACTGAACTGATCGCATATTGATATTGTTTTCCTTTGAAATAATGTTTGTCACCTGATTTACAATTCCCATCCTATCGAATCCTTCAAGTAGAAGGCGGGTCAAATATGATTGTTTTTTGAATTTTGTCCATTCGGCTGCAACAATTTTTTCGCCCTGATTTGACAAGTATTTGGCTAAAACGGGGCATTCGGTTTTATGTATAATTACGTGATCATCAGTGCTCAAATAACCCAAAACTATATCGCCAGGAATCGGGTAGCAACACTTGGCCAGCGAAAAGGAAACATTGTCTTGATTTTCTTTTAAAACGAAAGGTTTTTTTCGGTCAATTTTGTTTTTATTATTAGGGACTTCTTCCTCGAAGTCTTCTTTTTCCTCAATTTCTTCCCGTTTCTTATTGCCAAACGTGATGTTCCAGTATTTAACCAATTTATTCTCAGATTTACGGCCAAGTATTTCATTTAAATCTTTTAGTTCAATAAATCCCATTCCAACTTGTGAGTATAATTGATCTTTATTGTTGAGATTATAGTGCCCTACGATTTTCTTTAAATTATTTGATGTTAATACGGCGCCAGATTTAAGAACGGCTTCTTCTACAATAGATTTTCCGTTTTCGATGTGTTTGCTTTTTTCGAGTTTGAAAGCATCTTTAATTTTATTTCGTGCCTTTGCGGAAGTTGTAAATTTTAACCATTCCAGTTTTGGGGTTTGATTTTTGGACGTTAAAATTTCTATTTGATCGCCGTTTTGCAAAACATGACTTATAGGTACCAATTTCATATTTATCTTGGCACCAATACATTTGTTACCTAAATCGGAGTGGATCTCATAAGCAAAATCAATAATTGTTGAACCTTGCGGTATTGAAATCATGTCGCCCTTTGGAGTGAATACGTTTATGTCAGTTCCGTATAAATTGAGTTTAAAATCATCAAGAAATTCAAAAGCATCAGCATCCGGATTTTTCAAATGGTCACGAATCCTTTCTATCCAGGTTTCCAATTCATTTTCAAATGAAGTTATGTCTTTGTAACGGTAATGTGATGCAAAACCACGATTTGCAATTTCATCCATTCGTTCAGTCCTAATCTGCACTTCAACCCATTTTCCCTGTGGCCCCATAACAGTGACATGCAAAGCTTCATAACCATTAACTTTTGGTAAGTTTATCCAGTCACGAATCCGGTCTGGCTTTGGCTTGTAAATGTCGGTTACAATTGATAACACATCGAAACACTGTCTTTTTTCAGAAATATCCGGGTCGGGTTTTATCACAATCCGAATGGCAAGAATATCGTAGATTTCATTAAAGCTAACGCCTTTTTTTTGCATTTTTTGCCAAATCGAGTAACTCGATTTTAAGCGGTGAGTAACTTCACAATCAAAATGTTCATCATTCAATTTTACCTTTATTGGTTTTATGAATTCATTAATAAGATAGTTTCGCTTTTCCTCTTGATTATGCAGAAAATAAGTTATTTGATTGTATTCCTCAGGATGTTTGTATTTAAAACTTAGATCTTCCAATTCTGTTTTTATAGTATATAATCCTAGCCGCTGGGCAAGAGGTACATACAGGAAAAGGGTTTCGCCGGAAATTTTAGTTTTTTTATTGGCCGGCATTGACTCAAGGGTTTGCATGTTGTGAAGACGGTCCGCAATTTTTATAAGCACCACCCTGACATCTTCAGACAAAGTCATTAGCATTTTTTTGAGTGTAAGCGCTTGTCGTGAATCGAAATCTCCTGAAAGTTTTGTTAATCCATCAACAATTTTTGCAACTTTTTCGCCAAACATATTTTCGATATCCGAAACCCTGTATTCGGTATCTTCAACCACATCGTGTAAAATTGCTGCAACAATGGAGGTTGCGCCCAGTCCTATTTCCTTGGCAACAATTTTTGCAACAGCGATAGGGTGTATAATATAAGGTTCGCCTGATTTTCGTCTTGTACCTTCGTGGGCTGCATTGGCAAAACGGAAAGCTTTTTCGATGCGGGCAAGCCGTTCGTCGTCAAACTTATTCCGAAGCTCTTTTATAAAGTCTTCGTAACAGTCTTCAATATATCTTATTTCTGCTTGTGTAAAATGCTGCACTTATTGACCTCGATTAAAATCCAATAATATTTTTTCCCAGATTCAGAAATTTAAAAAATCCTGATTACCCTTTATTTGCAACCGCTAAAATATTACTTTTTTGTCATCAATGATTATTGATATTGTTCGATTAGTATTTATTTAAAAGTTTTTAAATCTATTTGACATTTTTTTTCTTAACCTGGCTGGCAAGTTGATTGATCGCATTTGTCATCTTATCCCAGCTAAACCGCTCTTTTTCTTTAAGAATGTTATTAGTGAATTCTTCAATTCGATTATTTTCGAAGAAATCAATTAATGCATTTGAAATATCTTCAGGATTAGGTTCCACAACATAACCAACTTTCAAGTGAGGAATAATTTCTGCCAATCCCCCAACATTGGTGACTAGCATTGGTTTATTAAAATGATATCCAATTTGGGTTACACCACTTTGCGTGGCCGATTTATACGGTTGAGCAATTATGTCGGCACCATTGAAATAATGTTGCACCTCTTTATTTGAAATATAACTGGTGTGCAATATTACGTCATCCTCAAGTTTCAACTCCTTTATTAAATCGAGATATTTTGTTTGGTCGGTATAAAATTCTCCGGCAACAATTAATTTGATTCTGTTTGGTTTGAAATAAGGATTGGAAAATGCTTTCAATAAAAGGTCAAGTCCTTTGTAATCACGAATAAATCCAAAAAACAATATGTACCTGTCTTCTTTTGAAAGGTTTAAATTTAAAAGCGCTTTTTCCCGTGGCTCCACATCCCCATAATGGTCGTAAATAGGGTGGGGAGTAAGTATCTTTGGTTTTTTATAATTGAATTTTCCCAAATCATTTAAAACACTTCCCGACATTGTAATAAAGGCATCTATGCTGGCAATAAAATATCTGCAAAGCAGTTTATCACCCGGTCTTTTTTCATGCGGGATTATATTGTCCGCTATTGAAATAATTTTTGTATATCTGTTTAGTTTAACTATCCTACAAATTGAACCCAAACTCATGCTCATAAAAGGTAACCAAAATCGCACAATTAGTATTTCGGGGCGCGATTTTCTTATTTTCAAGCCTATTTTTAACCAGTTTAACGGACTAACTGAATTAATTTCGCGGGTAATTGGAAAGCTAAAAGTTGTTTTTTGTTCTGAAAATTGGGTTTTGCCTGGAAATAGAAATTTTGGGTACTGCACAACAAACGAAACAATATTTACCTCATTCCCTTCATCAACGAGTTGCCGCGCTAATCTTTCATTTAATGCTGCAATGCCTCCTCTGTATGGATGTGCTGGTCCAAGAATGGTAATTTTCATGAAAATTGTTTCTTTAATTTGCTGGCCACAAATTTATCAATTGGAAAAGTAATTTCACCTTCATTTATACTTTTTATTTTAATCCATCTAAAGCTTTGGGTTCCATTCTTTTCTTCCTTGAAATCAAATGGCCTTTGGGAAATTTTAAATTTTATAGGGCCTGACAATTCGGTTAGATAATAAATACTCAGTAACTGTTTATTTTCGTAGAACAAAGCTTTCTGAAAAAAATCTGTTGTATAAAAATGTTGTATGCCTTTAATTTCCTGGCCATTACATTCTTCCCTGAATTCGCGTTTTAATCCGTCAATTGTTCCTTCTCCAAATTCGAGCCCACCTCCTGGAAATTTTGTCATTTTTATTCCAACTTGAAACTCATCAGAAAGTAAAACTTCACTGTTGTTGTTTATTACAATTCCGTAAACGCGTATGATAAAATTCCCTGTTAAGTTCATTTTTCATTGATTTTATTTTCAATAAAAGCTATAATTTCTTTTGTTTGATTGTTTTCGAACCAATGCATTTCCTCATCATTCCTGAACCAGGTAAGTTGTTTTCGCGCATAACGACGTGAATTCCTTTTAATTAGTTCTATGGCTTTTTCCCGCGAAATTTCATCATCAAAAAATGCAAATAGTTCACGGTAGCCTACCGTATTCATTGCGTTCAAATGTTTTAAATGATATAAATTCCTCGCTTCTTCTTCCAGTCCTTCATTAATCATATTATCCACACGCGTATTTATTTTATTGTGTAGTGTGCCCCTTTCGCAATTCAGGCCAATTTTTATTATTGTAAAAGGCCTTTTCTTTATTGATTTCGTAAGAAAAGTAGAATATGGTTTATCAGTCATAATGGATATTTCGAGGGCATGCAATATTCTGTTTGTATTTTTCAAATCTACAGTATTGTAATAATCGGGATCGAGTTTTTTTAATTGAAATCGTAAGCTTTCAATTCCCTCTGATTCTAGTTTTTCTTTTAACAATCTCCTTATTTCAGGATCGGTATCGGGCATATTGTCGATTCCATTGCAAACAGCATCAATGTAAAGCATTGAACCGCCAACAAGAAAAACCAAATTGTGCTTATTGAATAATGAATTGATTATGCTAAGGGCCTCATTTTCAAATTTACTTACATTGAAATTCTCCTGGATAGAATGATTCTGAATTAAATGATGTTTTATTTCGGCCAATTCCTCCTTATTAGGAATTGCTGTGCCAATGTTCAACTCTTTATAAATTTGCCTTGAATCGGACGAAACTATTTCGCTGTTGAAGTGCTTCGCCAGTGTTATTCCAGTGCTTGTTTTTCCAATCCCAGTTGGCCCACTTAGTACGATTAAATACCTTTGCATTAAAAGTGCAGTTTTTATCACAAATAAAGAACAAAAAAAAGACTGTTCAAAGAAATTGAACAGTCTGGAAATTCATAAAAAATGGTATTAATGCTTTAAAAATCATTCATCTCTCCGAAAATTTCAGTGTAATCTTCAAGTTCTCCAAAAAGCGAGTACGATTTTTCTTCCTGAAGCTCAATCGATTCCTGATCAATTACATCAACATCATCGCCTAAAACCTGTTGTGGAGTATCACCTTGTTTTAAAGTGACCAAAGGCTCACTAAGTTTTTTTTCCATAATGATATCTGTTAATTCAATTAATAATGATCTGTCGTTTACAAAATCAAAAGTATATATTAGCTTTTGTCCCTTAGTATGTATAAGATCCAAAAGAATTGTTTTTTGCATAATCAGATAGGCACCTCCATTCATTCCTAAATCAAGCATCGAAATCTCTTTTTCCTTTAATCCTCTTTGGTCTGGTATAAAAAAAGATGCCAATTGGTGAGATTCGTAACCTAAACTCTTTTGGATGATAGAGTGAAAATCGAAAAAAGTATTCTTTGCTGGTAATTCAACTTCCAATTGGAAATTCTTTATTTCTTGTGAATTGATTCGAAAATGAAAAATCATAAAGTATCACTTATTGGTACAACTCAAATTTTACATGTTTTTATTCAATATCCAAGAACAGAAATAGTAATTTCTTAGATAAAAGCTATTGAAACAATAGAAATTACTTTTATAAGCTGTCTTGAAAAAACATCAAAAAACTGATTTATAACATTTTTGAACGAATAGAATTGGATATTTGTAATTCTTTTTACCGAAAAAAGTGTTACATTAAAAAATGTTAAAAGAAATTCCGTAAGGAAAAATATCGAACAGATACGTCATCTATTCGGTAAAACTTTAGGTTTTTCATAAAATCAAATAATTATTTTAGATGAAAATAGTTTTTTAAAACTGTTTTCAATTGGATCAATATTAAAGTTTTAATTTTGATGAATTATAAAAAATAATTCCATGCGTAATACAACATTATTTGCCGAGAACATTAGGATTGCAATACAATCAATGAAGAACAATATGCTGCGTTCGGTTTTAACAATAATGATAATTGCTATTGGAATTACTGCATTAGTAGGTATCCTAACAGCAATAGAATCAATAAAAACTTCGATTACAAAGGAGTTTACAGTGCTAGGTGCTAATACATTTTCAATTACAAGCCAGGGGATGCGTGTTCAGATCGGAAACCAGAGATTAAGGACAAAAAACTATTCATATATTTCATATTATGAAGCCAAAGAATTTAAAGAGAGTTTTGATTTTCCTGCAACTGCATCAATTTCAGTTATCTCAACCGGTACGGCGACTTTAAAATATGGATCGAAAAAAACAAACCCAAATATAAGTGTTCGGGGAATTGATACAGATTATCTTTATACATCGGGCTATGAAGTTAATAAGGGAAGAGCTTTTAGTGATGATGATATTAATTCAGGACGAAATTTAGCTTTAATAGGTAGTGCACTTGCAAAACGTTTGTTTGAAGATGGCGAAAATCCACTTCAAAAAGAAATAAGTATCGGAAACGGGAAATATAGAATTGTCGGTGTTCTTGGTGAAAAAGGAAGTGGGTTTGGAGGAAGCAGCGATATGGTTTGTTTTATACCGTATTCAAATTCCAGGAGTTATTTTTCAAGACCAAACATGAATTTCGATATACAGATAAAAGTAAATCAACCAGAATTAGTTGTTGCAGCAGTTGGTCAAGCGGAATCTGTTTTTCGAAATGTCAGGGATTTATTACCCATAGATGAATCGGATTTTAACATTGAAAAGAGTGATAACATAGCAAACCTACTTTTGAAAAATATTAAAAACATAACCCTGGTAGCAACAATAATTGGTTTTATTACACTTTTGGGAGCAGCAATAGGACTAATGAATATAATGTTGGTTTCGGTTACGGAACGCACTCGTGAAATCGGTATTAGAAAAGCAATTGGTGCAAAAAGTAATACTGTTAAGCAACAATTTCTTTTTGAAGCTATAGTTATTGGACAAATAGGAGGTTTGTTCGGAATTATACTAGGCATTCTGGCAGGTAACCTTGTTTCTGTTATGATTGGCTCTTCATTTATTATACCTTGGATGTGGATACTTTTGGGAGTAGCATTGTGTTTTTGTGTTGGTATTATTTCAGGTTATTATCCGGCTCGAAAAGCATCACAGCTTGATCCAATAGAATCACTTAGGTATGAATAAATGGATAATTGTATTCAACAAAAAAAAAGGATGCCAATTGACATCCTTTTTTTAGTTCTATATTATTTAGTAAAACTTATTTTACAGAATCCATATATTCTATCAATTCTACCACCTTTTTTGAATATCCCATTTCATTGTCATACCATGAAACAACTTTTACAAAAGTATCAGTTAAGGCAATGCCTGCAGTAGCATCAAAAACTGAAGTTTGAGTTTCGCCAACAAAATCATTTGAAACAACTGCTTCTTCAGTATATCCCAAAACTCCTTTCATTGTAGTTTCAGAAGCCAGTTTCATGGCTGCGCAAATTTCCTTGTATGATGCAGGTTTTGCAAGATTTACAGTTAAATCAACAACAGAAACATCTGGAGTAGGAACACGGAATGCCATTCCTGTAAGTTTACCATTCAATGAAGGGATTACTTTACCAACTGCTTTGGCGGCACCGGTAGAAGATGGAATAATATTTTGACCAGCTCCACGTCCACCTCTCCAGTCTTTTGCTGATGGTCCATCAACGGTTTTTTGAGTTGCAGTAGTTGCATGTACAGTTGTCATTAAGCCGTCAACAATTCCAAAATTGTCATGCAAAACTTTTGCTATTGGAGCTAAACAATTGGTTGTACACGATGCATTTGATACAAAGGTCATATCGTTTTTATATTCTTTATTGTTTACACCCATAACAAACATTGGTGTATCGTCTTTTGAAGGAGCAGACATAATCACTTTTTTCGCACCTGCATCTATATGACCTTGAGCACTTGCTTTTGTAAGAAACAACCCGGTTGATTCAACAACATATTCAGCACCAACTGCATCCCATTTTAAGTCAGCAGGATTTTTTTCGGAAGTAACGCGAATACTTTTGCCATTTACTATTAATGAACCGTCTTTAACGTCAACTGTTCCATTAAATCTGCCATGAGTTGAATCATACTTTAACATGTAAGCCATGTAGTTAACATCGATAAGATCATTTATACCTACAACTTCAACATTTTCGGTGGCTACTGCAACCCTGAAAACAAAACGGCCAATACGACCAAATCCATTAATACCTATTTTAATTTTTGACATTGTTGTGAAAGTTTTAATTATTTAAATAAAATTATTCTTCTCAGTTTAAAATTCGGAAAATATTTCAAATCGATTATTTTTGAATTACAAAGTAAATACTATTATCGTTTGGAATCAAGCCCGATTTTTTTTTACCTCAAAAAACTGTTAACCTTAATGTAAATTTAAAGTGAATTTCCCTGCAATATTTCGGATATTCTTACTTATTATTCGAGAGTTAAGGGAATATTAAAATCTCAGAGGGTAAAAAATCACGTAATCTTCTTGTATGTATTTAATTAGGACAATTTTTAAAGTACCTGTTTTTGACTAAATTAGAAATATATCAATTAATTATGTTGTTAAATTCCTCATATTTGTAAAATTTTGAATTTCTATTTGAGAATATGCCGGGCATTTACAAGTTTTACATGAACTCGCATATAATTGAAGAAACATACCCAGACAAAGAATAATTAATGTTTTACCAATTTTATTGATATACCCTTTTGCTTTATTTATTGGATGCATAAAATTGTTGAAAATCTTTTTACAAATTTGAATGGAAAAATACATTTTATTTAATATATATAGTTTAACAATGTTTCAATGTTGTACAAACAAATATAATAAGCGAAAAAATCAAACAATTATTGCGATATTTGAAAAATTAAGATTAAAATTGCAACAATTTTGAAGATGAATAAAAAATTGGACGTTTCGCAATAGAATTTGTTAGGTAGTTATTAAGAGTTAAGGTTGGGTTTTCAATGCAACAATGTTGAAAACATTAATTCAAAAGAAAGTGTTTTATGCAATATATATTTTGTACATTGTTGCAAAATTTTATACGTTTGTAATGATTTACGTAAAATATAAACAGACAATATAGTTTGGATATTATGATTAAAGAATTAAATAAATTAAAATCAATCAATCAATTAAGTTCAATTTAAAAAGAAATGCTATGAGAAAATCATTTACTTGGTTCTTAAGTTTGATGGTCCTCCTTACCGCCTTTGCTACCTTCGGGTATGCTCAGGAAGAGCAGGAGACTGTTGAGCTTTACGCAGGAAAAACTGCCTCTTGTTACATGCAAGGGAACGATTACACAGTTAATGTAGCTGTGAGGGATTTTATTAAACTCACGAAATTTGATTTAGGTCTCTCTTTCAATGACCTTGTCTACACTTTCGTGAATGTTACGGACGTAAATTCAAGCCTGACTGGCTTAAGTACCTCCATAACTCCGGTTGCCCTTGGACCAGACGTGTTAAACCTTAATTGGACTGGCACTGCTGCTACAATTGGTGACAATGTTAAAACGGATGTGATTAAACTTCACTTCAAATTAAAGGGGTTTCCAGCAAACACTGCTGTTTCATACCCTACTGACTTGATTTGGACTAAAAAGAATTTTTGGTACACAACTTCAGCAAGTGTTTACGATGCAGTAAATACAGTTATTGCTGCTGATGGTGAATTGAAAGTTAACGTTTCACTTACTGGTATTCAAACAGAATTGACCACTGAAACTTGTGCAGGGGAGGATGTTATGGTTAAAGTAACTGCACCTGCCGCTTCCATGTATTTATTTAATGAAGATCCGATTGTTGCCAATTGGAACTGGAGTGCTTCAAATGAGTATTTGGCAAAAGCTGGCGAGAGTGTTACGATTCGCGTGAAAAGCGCAGATGGTTGTATGTCTCTCATGGATGAATTACTTCTTCCTGAAACACTTGATTCTGTTAGATTTACAGTTACTACACAAAACCCACTCTGCTATTTAGGTAAAGGTTCTGTAGTTATAAACCCAACTGGTGGAACTGCTCCTTATACGTATTGGATTTCATCAAATGCTGATGGTTCTGGTGCTGTGAAAAAAACTAATTTCCAATTTTCTCAAGGTCCTGGAACTTACTATGTAAGCATAATGGATGCCAATGACTGTACAGTATTGGATCCCTGGAAAATGATTACAATTGTTGACGAAAATACTCCTATTGTAATTACCGAAACGGTTACAAATGTATTGTGTTACGGTCAGGCTGCAGGTAGCATTGCAGTTTCAGTGTCAGGTGGAGCCACTATGGTTTCAATTGATGGTAATACCTGGAAGAATTTAGTCAGTAGTGCTTACACCTTCAATAATGTGCCTGCAGGCACTTATACGGTTTGGGCAAAAAACGCAAACGATTGTGAGGTGTCTAAGAAAGATATTAAAATTACTCAACCTGTTGGAGCTATCGCGTTTAATATTAAAATTAATGATACATCTTGTGGTGGTGATAATGACGGAATTATAACTGTAAGTAATGTTACCGGAGGTACTGCCCCTTATTCATATTCTATTGATGGCAGTGATTTTGCAAATACTACAGGTGTTTTCTCAGGACTTATGCCAACTTATTATAGTTTATGGGTTCGTGATGCCAACGGTTGTACAGTTGCATATAATAATCCTAATGGAACAAAAAATACAATTGCAGTTCAGTCTCCAAAAGATATTAAATATATAGTTACTGTAACTAATCCTACATGTAATGATGATAATGCTAAAATTACAATATCTAATGTAACAGGTGGTACAGGTTCATATACATATAGTTTTGATGGCGGCTCAGCATGGGATACTCTTAAAACAATGGAATGGGCTGTACCTTATGCTCCCGTAACTATTTGGGTTGCAAATGCAGGTGGTGCTTGTCCTGTTGAATATGTAGTTGATACAGAAGATGTAACTAATCCTGATGCAATAAACGTAGCAGTGCTTGACCAACTTGCTCCAACTTGCATTGATGGCAATGATGGTAACATAACTTTGCACATTACTGGTGGAATCAAGCCTTACTATTATTCAATCAATGGTAGTGCATGGAGAATGACCGAAAAAGAATACACGAATGTAAAAGTTAATGTTGGAACTCATAATATCTTAGTTAAAGATGCAAACGGATGTGAATGGGATACTGAAATAAATGAAACAATAACGTTGGAAGAAAGCATTATCGAAGCTACTTCTGATACCCATATTGATTGTTTTGGAACTAAAACAGGAACTATTTCAGTTGATTTTTCAAGTTGGGCTGAAGGTCTAACTGGGGATGCTCCAAACCGGAATGTAACTTATTGGATACAGAATGAAACAGGAAATGTTAGTTCGTTTGTGCCTTCTAATCAAGGAGGAACAGCAACATTGTTCAATGCTGGTATTTATGTGGTTTGGGTAGTTGACCAATATACCTGTGAATCAAATATGGATTCTGTTTGGGTAACTCAAAATGATGAATTACTAATTGCCGATGTTACTTCCAATGGCGCTTCTTGTTTTGAAACTTTTGAAGGTGTTATTACCCTTTATGCCACTGGTGGAAATACAGCTGATCTTGAATATGCTGTTGTAAATAACGAAGGTGCCCTTGGTAATATTACCGATGACAAATGGTTACCATTTGATACTTATAATCCATTGGTAAAACCTGCACTTAGCACAGTAAGCTTCCAGGTAGATGCTGGAACATATTGGTTGGCAGTAAGGGATGACAATTGTAGTGAACTTAATTATGGACCGGTTGTCGTAGAAGGTTATACAGAATTATTAGTTGATGAGGATGCAATTGACTATACAGATCCAAAATGTTATGAAAGTAACGATGGTACAATTAATGTTCCAATGATTGCAGTATCTGGTGGTGCGGGTTCATACAAATTTACTTTATGGATGAGTGAAGGCGAAGGTGGTTGGGTTGAAATGGAAGACTATATTGCCCAGGCAACAGGAATGTTCACAGGTCTTTCTGCCGGAACTTATAAAGTGTTGGTTGAAGATGCAGAAGATTGTCCATCTTATACAACTGGAGATATAGTGTTAGTAGATCCGGAACTGTTAACTTTTGATACAGAGATTACCCATTTCAGTTGCGAAGGCTCAAACGATGGTGTTATAACCATTGATGTTAACGGTGGAACTCCTGATTATTGGTATGCTGTTAACAACCCGAATGCTTGGGTTGCAATTGGCGCGGATAAAACATCAAAAACTTACATTGCAACTGAACCTGGTATGTTTATTCTTTGGGTAAAAGATGCCAATGGATGTATTACTCAGCCTGATACTGTTTATATTCTCGAACCTACTGCACTTAGTGCAAATGTTACAGTTGACAATAACGTATCTTGTAATGGCGGATCCGATGGACAGATTACCGTTGTGGGTACAGGCGGTTGGGCAGGAATGTCAAATTATCAATTTAAAGTTAATGCTGGGGCATGGACTAGCTCAACAGTTCTTACTGGATTGCCAGCTGGAACACATACTCTATATATTAAGGACGTAAATTCATATGGTAACCCATATCAGAATTTAGATTGTGAATACAGTGTTAGTTTTACAATTATACAACCTACAAAAATTACTTATGATGTAGTTATTGCAGATGTAAAATGTAAAGACGGTGCTGATGGAATGTTGACTGTGAATGTACTTAGCGGAGGAACTCCATGGAATTTCCCATTGACCCCTGCAAGTAGTGGCTATGATGTTAAAATAACAGGAGATGTCTATGATAGCGGTTGGAAAAGAACCGGTGCAGATTTCTCTTATACTTTTGATCAGTTAGCACACTCACACTATACAGTTTATATACAAGATTCAAGAGGATGTATATTGTTCTCTACTGTTGGTAACACCACGAGTCCATATACAACTATCGAGTCTTGGGAAGTTAATGAACCAGATACTTATCTTACACTTGAGCCAGAATGGTTAAAAGATGCAATGTGCTATGGTAGCGTAGATGGTGAAGTTAAATTTGTAGCTGCCGGCGGTACTGCTCCATATAAATATTATGCTGGTCTTTCGATCGAACCTGATGGACACGTGCTTACACCAGCACCACCTGCTGCAAATTCAGCATTGTGGAGTACTAAAGACACTATGATGGTTGGTGCAGGTACATGGGTTGTTTGGGTATTGGATAACAACGGTTGTATGGTTGGTGGTGAATATGAAAATAGCGTACCGGTTAACAAATGGCGCGTTAAAGTGGAACAACCTGACAGCATTATGTGGGATTGGCATTGGATGGGAACAACACCAAGATATAAACATTATGCGCGGCCTTCTTGCTATGGTACATGGGATGGACAGGTGCATCTTACAAATATAAGCGGTGGTTCTGGAGTATATAACGCTCACGTTTGGGGTATGAGTGCAGAAGGAGAAATGGTGGACTCAATCTATACGAATATTAAATTGGATGGAATACTATATAAACTTGGTGGAGTGCCTTCAAGTGATGCTGATGGATTCATGGTTACAGTTACAGATGAAAATGGTTGTGTTTCTAAAGAAGATACAATCTTCATCGGACAACCAGACGAATTGATGGTTACATTACAGGAAAGTCCTGATAACTACTCTTGTTTTGGAGCAGTTGAAGGTTGGATTGAAGCAACAGCTGTTGGTGGTAATGGAAATTATGAATACCAATTGTTGAAAAATGGTGTAGTACATACACCTTGGCAAAGTATAGCAAGCGCATTCTTAGTGCAAGTTGGAAACAAGTTTACTGTTGAAGTTAGAGATTCAAAAAGTTGTACTGCTTCTGCAGAACTTGATATGCCGACTCCTATGAAAGTTGAATATACTGCTATTGACTTGTCTTGTAAAGACGATGTAAAAGCATCAGTGGAAATTATGGCTACTGGAACACCTGGTCGTATGTTTAATGTTTGGTATAAGGAAATTGGAGATTTAATTCCAACGACTAATCCGTTTATTAAATACAACGGTTCGTTTGTGGAATCAGTGGTTATCAATGATGTTTTCCTTTATGATAACGAAAACTATGTTGACCGTCATTATGCAGTTTATGTAGAAGACGACCATGGATGTGTTTCTGCAATGGATACTTTGACATTCGACCAAGTACAATCTGCAGTTACTGTAACTACTACAATAGGGGACGTTACTGAATGTACTGAGACTTATACTATTACTTCTGTGGTTGGCGGTGTAAAACCTGCTGATGGTTACATTGTAATGGTTAATGATAGTGTAGTGACTGACTGGACTATTGTATTGCCAAGAGGTATGTACACTATTAAAGTTATGGATGCACACATGTGTGGTAGTGAGGAAATGATAGAGGTTGTTGGGATGTATGTTACACGCGATACAATTGTTGAAACATATATTGACGAAGAGGTTGCATTTAGTGATGTTGAAGCCAGTATTGTGGATTCTATGTTGACTGTTGGTGATTACTCATGGGTTTACATGAATGGAGATTGCGAAAGAACCTTGAATGTAACTGTTGTCGAAGTTCCTCGTCCATACACAATTGCTGAAGTACAAGGAGAAGGCGATAGTTCACCGATCGAAGGTAAAATTGCTAAAATAACTGGTACTGTTACTGCAATCGCACCTGGTGAAGGTTTCTTCGTGCAAGATGCAAATGCTGCTAACAGTGGTATTTGGATTGAACAAAGTGGTGTAAACGACTTAGGAATTTCCGTTGGTGATGGAGTTTCAGTGGTTGGTGAAGTTGCTGAAATTGCTTCAGTAACTAGTATTGTTGCAACTGATGTTATGGATGCCGAAGGTACAATAGCAATTACTGCAATGGAAGTTAATCCAACTATGGCTGAGGCTGAAATGTATGAAAGTGTTTTGGTTATAGTACCTGGAGCTCGCGCGTCAGCAGCAGATGCTGGTACTGGCGAGTGGAGTATATATTATGAAAGTGCAGATAACATTATTGTTAATGATTGGTTGTATTCTTCGACACCTACTGTAGGAGACTTTTATAATGTTACAGGTATTGTAAATGGAAGACTTGATGCTTTCAAACTGGAACCAAGAATGGAAAGTGATGTTGTTAATGTAACTGCAACAAAAACTAAACCTGAATTAGTAAATGCATTCCAGGTTTATCCTAATCCGTTTAATGAACAAATTTTAATAAAAAATAGCGAAAAAGTAACCAGGATTGTTGTTAGCAACATAGCTGGACAAAGAGTTATTGATATTGAAAATCCGACTCGCGAAATCCGTACTGCTAATCTGGTAAGCGGCATATACGTAGTCAGTCTTTATACTGAAAACGGAATTGTCAAAACAGAAAGGATGATTAAGAGTAGTAAGAGGTAATACCGAATTGATTGATTAAAAAGGGAAGCTATTAGCTTCCCTTTTTTTTTGCAATTTATTTTTTACTGTTGATCTAATATTATAACATGTATTTGTATGCATTAATGTTATACCAACTTTAATTTCCTGTTTTTTAATCGAATACAAAAGGAGCAAGGAATTTTTTGAAAAGTATTAATCAGCAAGAAAATGTTTGATATGTATCATAAAATCCTGTCGGTAGCTATTGCCAATGGGAAGCTTTATGTTGTTGATTTTTACAGTATTTCCTTCAATGGATTCAATTTTATCGATTGATATTATATATGATTTGTGAATTCTGTAAAATAATGGTTTTGGAAGCAGGGTTTCAATTTTTTTCATTGATAGATTGGTTACAAATTTTTTGTCGTGCAAATAGATTTTAATGTAATCGCCCAAACCTTCGATGTAAATAATACTTGAAATATTTACTTTAATAGATTTTTTGTCGGATTTTATAAAAATGAAATCATTGTGTTTTTCGTACACATCATTATTGTTGGCCGTTTGTTTCAGTACATACATTTCTTCAGCTCGAAAATAAGCTTTGCAAAATCGTTCAAAAGAAAATGGTTTTTTCAAATAATCTATTATGTCCAACTCATATCCCTCCATCGCGTATTCAGAGTAAGCGGTTGTAAAAATAACAAGTGGCGGATTTTTTAGACTTTTTAAAAATTCAATTCCTGACAGTTTTGGCATGTTAATATCCAGAAAGATTATATCCACACTTTTAGTTTGAAGAATTTGATGCGCACAAATAGCATCTTCACATTCGCCTACAATATTTAGGGTTGGTATTTTTTTCGCATATTCCCTAATTACATTACGTGCTAAGGGTTCATCATCAATTATTATTCCTTTTATGTCCATTTTCTATTAGTTTAAGTTCAAGAAATACTCTGTGGATATTGTCTTTTTTTAGGATGGTCAATTTGAAATCATTTGGTTGATATAATAACTTTAATCTCTTTTTAACGTTGTTTAATCCAATTCCTGAATTGGTATGTCTTTGCATAAACATTTCTTCGTAATTATTTTCAATTTCGAAAAGTATTTTATTCGTATTTACAAAGTTAAATGTGATATGTATAAAATCAGAACTCCCAGCACCTGGTAATCCATGTTTAAAAGCGTTATCAATAAATGGTTCGAATAGTAATGGAGCAATTTTCGCACAAGGGATTGTACCTACTATATTATATTTAATTTTGGTTTGGTTAGAAGTGCGAATCCTTTGAAGTTCAATAAAATTATTTACAAATTCCAGTTCCTTTTCAATCAAGATATAATTTTCTTTTGAATCATAAATTATATGTCTCATCAAATCAGATAGTTTCAAAATCAATTCCGGTACTTTGTTTGAATTTATTAAAGCCAACGAATAAATATTGTTTAGTGAATTGAATAGGAAATGTGGATTTAACTGACCTTTTAAAGTGTTCAACTCTGCCTCAAGTTTTTGTTGTTCGATTTTTACAAGTTTCAAATTGATGTCCTGCAATGACAGCCAATCATTTATCAATTTTAGAAATGAAGTTACAACAACAAATAGTAGTGTTGAAAAAAAATATGCAGAATGAAGGTTTAGGTTGAACTGGGTAAAACCATTGAAGCCAAGCATATTTCGTAATGGATATATAAATAGAAATTGAAGTGTTACACTAATGGTGGTTATTAAAACTATAAGCCAAAATATGTAAAAGATGTAATTTTTTTGTTTTAAAAATTTCGGGATAAGCAAAAGTAAATTTATATATACAGCAACTGCAAAAAATAAATTGGTAATAATTGATTTTTCAACCAGGTTAAAGCTAAATTTCTCATCGTAAAAATAGAAAAGTAAGGTTAGCAAGGAAATGCTGGATAACCAGAAAATAACATGTCCAACTAATTTAAACCGATAATATAGTCTTCTTTTCTTCATTTAAATACGATCACGTTTGTAAAATATTTTATTAAAATAGTAAAGCAGTGGTTTTGAGTATTTTAAATGTTTCCACGGACGGCTCGAATGCGGTAAGTGAATAACCTCAAGTCCTTTTGCCAGATAATTATTAAAACCCAGTTTTTTTGATTGGCGGCTGATATATACATCAAACCAATCCTTATTCTGAGAAAGTATTTTAAAATCAAATTTCTGAAGAAACTCAGTTGAAATCAATGTACAGCAAAAACTCAAACTGTGCGAAGTGTTTAAAATATCGTCACTTTTGACTTTTTCAAAAGTATATGGAAAGTTATAGTTGCCAGATTCATCAACAGTAATTGCCCCTATCAAACCCGGTCTTTGTTTGGTCTGTAATAGCTCAAGCAATCCGCTCAATGTATCAGGTTTTATTAATACGTCCGATTCAATAATTATTAATGGACAATTAGTTTTCACTGCTAATTTTTGAGAAATTTCAAGAACCAACTTATAGTTTGGAGAAGGATTTTTAGTAATATCTTCCAGATTGATAAGTTGAAAATTGTATTCTTCCTTAACTTTTTCAAGAAACTCTTTAGTTTCAAACTGGCTAAAATCGTTAAACACATAATGTTCGAAATCACCATTTGCTTCTGAAATTGCCTTTATTGTTCGGCTGGTTGTATTTAACGAATCTTTTACAGGCGTTATGATTATTGCTTCTGGCATTCTACTTTTTTTGTGATGTACAAAACTATCAAAATCAATCGACTTCCCTACGATTAAAATCACGTGAGAATGCCTGATCAGTTGGCATTATTAACACATCATCGATATTGACGTGTTTTGGGCGGGTAACAACAAACAGGATAGTCTCGGCTATATCTTGTGCAAAAAGTGGTGTAAAACCTTTGTAAACCTGTTTTGCTTTGTTTTTGTCACCATCGAAGCGCACCAGTGAAAATTCAGTTTCCACTGCGCCCGGACTAACTGAACTTACTTTAATTCCATGTTTAAGCAAATCAATTCGCATCCCTTTTGTTATCGATTGAACAGCATGTTTACTGGCACAGTAAACATTTCCAAACGGATAGGTTTCTTTGCCCGCTATGGAAGAAATGTTAATTATATGGCCTTTGCCCCGATCAATCATTTTAGGTGTAATCAATCTGGTCATATAAAGTAACCCTTTAATATTGGTATCAATCATCCTTTCCCAATCGTCAATGTTGCCTTCCTGAAACGGGCTATAACCGGCAGCTAATCCTGCGTTATTTATCAAAACACCAATGTTTTGCCATTCTTCCGGCAGATTATTTATGGCAGCTTCATTTTCATTCAAATTTCTAATGTCAAAATTTGAAATGAAAACTTCAGAATTTGATTCTGACAGTATTTTTTCTTTTAATAGAATAAGTCTCTCTTTTCGGCGACCGGTAATTATAACATTGTAATTGTTTTTTGCAAGTAGTAATGCTGTTGCCTCTCCAATACCGGAAGTAGCGCCTGTAATTAATACAATTGGTTTCATTTTTATTGTTTTGGATTATAATCCCGAAATTAAAAAAAACATCAAAATTTATGGAATAATGGCCTACTTAATTACCTTTGCTTTCGGATAATTTACAAATATTAAAGCATTATGAGTGATGTTATTCAAGCAGAAAAAAGTTTTACAATCGAATCAATTTCCGAACCGGAAAATTTGGAAGATGTAATCTATTCGTTGATGGTTAACCCAAATTTGTCGAGTATCAATTATTTCAATGATTTTGGTGAATTAAATATTTCACCCGATTCAATTGGCGATTCGGATACCGATGAAACAGGGTTGTTTGATTTTGAAGCAATTGGAAGTAAGATTGTATTAAGTACCCATGCGTTTCACCATCATTTACAGAATGATCCGCAAAAGGCAACTGAAATCTTAATTTCGAGGGCTGCTCGAAAAATGATTTGTGCGGGGGCAAAACCCACAGCAATTAGTGCTTTTTTATATCATATTAATTTTGCCGATCCCAAAGGACAGTTTATTGCGGCCGGGGCAAAAAAAGGTTTGGAAAATGCAGCCAGTAAATTTGAACTAAAAATTACTGACAAAAAAATCAGGTTCGATCATTTCTCTCAACACGGTCCGGTTCCGCCAACCATTATTGTTAGTATGATGGGGTTGATAAAGGATAGTGAGAATATTACAACGCATTCTTTTAAACATAAAGGGAATAATATTTTTCTAATTGGCCGGACCACCGATGATATAGGATCTTCTGAATATCTCGAATTTTATCATGAAATTGCCGATTCGCAGTTGCCAGAGTTTGATATCAATGAGGAATTTAAAATACAAGTGGCAATTAATAAATTGAACGAATTAAAATTAATTGATAGTGCAAGTCCAGTTGGAAAGGGTGGATTGTTTTTTACATTACTAAGGGCTGCTATTCCGAACGAATTAGGATTTGACATAACAACTGCTGCTGAAACCCGGATTGATGCATTTCTTTTTGGAGAAGCTATGGGTCGAATTTTAGTTGAAGTTAAATCTGAAAACGAGGATGAATTTGTGGATGTTTTAACTGAACTAAAAGTTCCATTTTTTACTTTGGGGCACATTACCAAAGGCGAAATACGGATTGACGACATGTCCTTGGGATATATTGATAAAATGACGGTAGGCGTTTAATGACAGCTCTCCCCAATAAACTTTCTGAAAAATCAAAAAAAGATCAGGTAGAAGAGATGTTCAACGATATCTCGCCGCGGTATGATCTTCTCAATCATTTGCTTTCGGCTAATATTGATAAATTGTGGCGAAGAAATGCAATTCAAAAACTTAAACCACATCAACCCAAACTTATATTAGATATTGCAACCGGAACGGGAGATTTTGCAATTGCCGCAGCACATATTAGCGAAACAAAAGTGATTGGGATAGATATCTCAGAAGGGATGTTGGAAGTTGGGCGGAGAAAAGTTGAAAAAAAGAAACTTACAGGAACTATTGAATTGATTAAGGCAGATTCAGAAAACCTGCCTTTTGAAAGTGAAAAATTCGATGCAGCAATTGTTGGTTTTGGAGTACGAAACTTTGAAAACTTAAAAAAGGGGTTAACCGAAATTAATAGGGTTTTAAAACCAGGTGGTGTTTTTTATGTATTGGAGTTTTCGAAACCAATAAAATCACCTTACAAACAAATTTATCAATTCTATTTTACCAAAATATTACCTTTGATTGGGCGAATGGTTTCCAAGAACAGCAATGCCTATACATATTTGCCTGAATCTGTAAATGAGTTCCCTGATGGTGAATTATTTTTGACTATTTTAACAGAAGTGGGCTTTGTGAAAAACAAATGTTTCCCGCAAACTTTTGGGATTGCTTCTATTTACGAAGCTTATAAATTGGAAAAATAGGTTTTTTAATACAATAAACTATAAAAATCAGTGTTTCTGAAAGACAGAGTAATTAATTACAGGTGAAAAAGAGTTTTACAACCATATTATTTATTTTTCTTGTATGTCAGGTGTTTGGTCAAAAGCAAAAGGTGAATTACCTTACTACTTTCGACGAGAAACTGATTCACTTTGGTTTTACCCTAGGTATCAACTTTCTCGATTTTAATGTTACAAATTATAACCCCATTAGTGAGAATCCTGATTTTGCTCCCGGTAGTAACAGGCCGAATGATGCAAACCAGTTTGGATATGAATCTTATGTTAGAAGCGACATAGAATCTTTGTTGCCTGGTTTTACTGTAGCTATTGTTTCAAGTTTGAGGTTACATAAAGATTTGGATCTTAGATTTTTGCCGGGTATGTCTTTTGGCGAACGAAAACTGACATATAATATCCCGGTTTACGATATTAATACCGGGATTGAGCCGTTTAAATTTTATTCCATTAAATCAACATTTATCGATTTTCCTTTGCTCCTAAAGTATAAAGCCAGGCGAATAAACAACGACAGACCATTTGTTATTTTTGGAGGGGCTTTCAGGCAGGACATATCAAAATCTGCAAAAGAAGATTTGGTTAAACTTAAAAGTGGTGGATTTTATGCCGAAGTTGGTGGTGGATGGGATCACTACTTTCCATTTTTCCGTTTTTCGGTTGAAGGGAAGTTTAGTTTTGGGTTAAACAATCAGTTGGGTGATGCGCCTCAGGAACAGCGCCCCTATTATTCACAATCCATAAAAAACCTGCGATCGAATATTTTTACATTATCTTTTCATTTCGAATAATTTGAAAAGAAGTGTTGCCTTTTAAACTCCGCACAAATTATTGCCGTTGCAACAGATACATTCAATGATTCTGCCGAAGATGAGTTTTGGTTAAATTCGGGAATCCTGATTTTTTGTTCAATTTTGGTTTCAATATCGGTACTTATACCATTACCTTCATTTCCCACAACCAGTAAAGCTTGTTTTGGCAGTTCCAACTCATAAATATTTTCTCCTTCGAGGAATGCGCCCAGAATAGGTATGCCCGATTTTTTAGCAAGCTGCGCAACTGGTTCAAATGGTGTTTGCCAAACTTCCACCCTGCAAAACGAACCCATACTTGCCTGAATAACTTTTGGATTAAATAAATCGGCTGTTTTTGGCGAGCAAAACAATTGATTTATTCCAAACCAATCGCAAATACGGATTATTGTCCCCAGGTTTCCCGGATCTTGAATATCATCTAAATAAATCCAAATATCGCAGTCGATTTTATCAGGAATTTCTTTTGATTCCGGTCGAGAGCAAATCGCAATGCTATTTTGCGGATTTTTTAATAAACTCGCATTGTCAATATCTTGTTGAGTTGCTTCAGTTATAAGTTTTGCTTTGTTCAGCAATACTTTGTTGATTTCCAGAAATTTACTTGTGGCCAGTAAATTTTCTACACAAAAATCAGAAACCAACACTTCTGATACATTTTTGTCGCCTTCAACAAGAAACAGATTTTGTTTTATCCTGTTTTTTTTAAGGGCAAGTGATTTTATAAGTTTTATAGTATTTTTACTGACCATTTAGTAAAACAATTTTCGAAAAATAGAATTGGAGTAAAGTTACTGTTTCTTAACAAAACACTTCATTAATTTTGTCATTTAAAACTTTTGCCTTGAACATGAGAATTAATATTGGAAAGCGAAATATTTTAAAAGTGATTGCATTCGCGGGTGTACTTTTTTTGTTTTCCTGTTCGCCAGTCAAGTTCGTTCCCGAAGGTAAATACTTAATTAATAAGGTTCAAATCGATATCGATAATCAGGATATTAATAAGGAAACAGCTAAATCATTGATAAAGCAGAAAGAAAACTATAAAATTCTCGGATTTCTAAAATTTCACTTGTGGCTATACAATCTTTCCCCAAAGAAGAAAACTGATGGTTGGTTAAAAAGGATTGGCGAACCTCCTCAAATATACGATGAGGATTTATCTTATCATTCTGAAGACCAGTTAAAACAATTGGCGTACAGTAAAGGATATTTCAGAGCCGAAGTGAAAAGCAGTGTTGTGGTAAAGGAAAATAAAAGGAAGGTAAACCTTACTTACAAATTAATTTCAGGAGAGCAATATAAAATTAAAAGCATAAATTATCAGATTAAAGATTCGATGCTTCAGAAGTTATATTTCGAAAGTAACCTAAAATCTAAGTTAAGGGAAGGCGGGGCATTCGACATTGATAAAATGGAAAAGCACCAGTTAGATATTGTTAATCTTTTTCGAAATAACGGATACTATTATTTTTCAAAAGACGACATAAAATTTATTGCCGATAGTTCGAAATTCCAAAAAAAGGTTTTAGTCGATTTATTGATTAGACCGGCAAAAAATAACCAAATAGATACTGCTAAAGTATTTCAACCCTTTTATTTGAATAATTTTCACATATCGGTATTGCCCGGAAATTCACCTGTAACAATAAGCAGAGACTCTGTTGGAGTTTTTTCTGATACGATAGTTTGGGACAATTTTACATTATATCAAAATGAACAAGTTCGTTACCCACCTGCTTTATTTAAGCGAACAATGAGGTTAAGCAAAGGTGAATTGTACAGTAATGCCGAAGTTGAAAGTGCTTTTAATGCATTTAACAGGCTTCGGCAATTTCGGTTTGTCGATATACAGTTTACTGATGTTTCAGCACAAAACGATTCAAATTTATTAGATTGTTACGTTAGGTTAGCACCTCTCAATAAACAATCAACTTCCTTTGATATTGAAGGAACAAATACTTCGGGCAATTTTGGAGTAGCCGGTAATGTTACATACATGCACCGGAATTTATTTCGCGGAGCTGAGGTTTTTCAATTAAGTTTTTTGGGAGGTATTGAACGCTTGCAACAGTTAAATACTGGTATGCCCGACTATTTTAATACTACGGAATTTGGTGTGGAATCGAGTTTGATGATCCCCAAACTATTGGGTCCGGGAAATTATTTCAGCGATTTTGAGCGATTTTTACCTAAAACGGTTTTTACACTTGGTTACAATTACCAAAAGCGGCCCGAATACACCCGGACAATTAATACATTAAAATTTGGTTATGACTGGAAAACGACCGAAGATTTGAGGCATATTTGGAATCTGCTCGATTACAATAAAGTAAATGTATTTAACTATGACCCTGATTTTATTGATAGAATACGAGATTTATATATAAAAAGCAGTTTTACGAACCACTTGATTTTTGCAATGAATTATTCATTGATTTATAACAACCAACGGTTGAATACAATTAAAGATTATACATATGTACGTTTTAATATTGAGTCGTCTGGAAATTTATTAGGAGCAATTTCAGAGTTAGCCAACCGTAATAAATTTCAGGAAGTTGATTCTCTGGGGAATATTCGGTCCGAATATTATCAGATTTTTAGTACTCGTTTTGCGCAGTATGTAAAATCTGACATTGAATTTAGCCGTGGCTTTGCTATCGACAAATACAACTCAATTGTCAGCAGGGCATTTTTTGGGATTGGAATTCCTTACGGAAATTTCGATGTACTCCCGTTTGAAAAGAAATATTTTTCAGGAGGTGCAAATGGTATTAGGGCTTGGCCAGTTCGTTCTTTGGGCCCAGGAACTTACAAGGCTTCGCCTGGGGAATATCCAAATCAAACCGCTGATATTAAATTGGAAGCAAATATTGAATACAGATTTAAGCTTATTAGTTTTATTGAGGGAGCCCTGTTTCTTGATGCTGGAAATATTTGGGCAATAAACGAAAAAGACAACAGGGAAGGTGCACAATTTAAGATGAACCAATTTTACCGGCAAATTGCTTTCGGCTCAGGAACCGGATTGCGGTTTGATATGAGTTACTTTATTCTCAGACTCGATTTGGGGGTCAAGCTCCGCGATCCTGCTGTAACTGAAAATAAAGGCTGGATTATAGGCAGCAGGCCGTATTCAAACAAGGATTTTAACTTAACCTTTGCCATTGGTTACCCCTTTTAAATTCTCAACTTTATGTATTGAATTATTTTTTACATTTTTACGGTCTTTAAAGTTTAATATTATAGTTATAACTAGAATCTTTAATAATTTTTAAATTTCCTGTATGCCTGAGAATAATCAACTACGCGATTCATTCGGTTCAAAATTTGGAGTAATTGCTGCTGCTGCGGGATCTGCCGTTGGTTTAGGTAATATTTGGAAGTTTCCATACATCGCTGGAGTTTATGGTGGGGCTGCCTTTTTATTTGTTTATCTGGCATTTATTCTTGCCATTGGAATTCCGATTATGCTTTCCGAATTGGTAATTGGTAGAAGTTCAAGACGCAATGCATTTGGGGCATTTAAAGTACTGGCGCCAAACACACCATGGCGTTATATTGGTATCCTCGGTGTAAGTGCTGCATTTCTCATTCTGTCGTTTTATGGAGTAGTCGCAGGCTGGAGTTTGGAATACATCTTTTTATCGATGCAAAATGGATTCTCCACAAAAAGCCCGGATGAAATAAGTTCCATGTTTACAACACTAATTGAATCGCCGGTTAAACCAGTTTTAATGCAACTGGTTTTTATGTTTCTTACAGGGGCAATAGTTATTGTTGGAATTAAAAAGGGAATTGAAAAGTATAACAAAATACTTATGCCAATTTTGGTTATTATTCTCATTGTATTGTGTATCAAATCGCTTTCACTGGAAGGCGCAAAAGCAGGTTTGTTATTTCTCTTTAAACCCGATTTCTCTAAGCTAACTGGTGATGGAGTTTTAAGTGCCCTTGGTCATGCTTTTTTTACTTTAAGCCTGGGAATGGGAACACTAATTACTTACGGTTCATATATTAACAATGATAATAATCTGCTTCGTACAGTAATAAACGTAACAGTTGCCGATACTGTAATTGCTATTTTGGCTGGAATTGCCATTTTTCCTGCTGTATTTGCATTTGGCATTGCACCTTCTCAAGGTCCGGGATTAATCTTTGTAACCCTACCAAACGTATTTCATCAAATGCCAGGAGGATATGTTTTCTCTATACTGTTTTTTATTCTTTTAACTGTTGCTGCAATTACTTCAGCAATATCAATTTTAGAGGTTGTTGTGGCCTATTTTATTGAAGAATTTAATTGGGGAAGAAAATTTTCGACTGTTCTGGCAACTGTTTTAATTTCAATTTTGGGAATAATGTGTTCATTATCCATGGGCGAGTTTTCATCATTCACATTGCTTGGTTTGAATTTCTTTGATTTAATGGACTGGATTTCTGCCAACATATTATTACCTGTGGGTGGATTGTTTATTGCGCTGTTTATTGGATGGTTCCTGGGTCGGAAAAAAGTTCAAGCCGAACTTGCCATGGGTGCAAATATTTCGGGTATATTGTTGTCGGTTTTTATGTTTCTTGTTAAATTTATTTCACCCATTGCTATTGCCATTGTGATACTTAACAAAGTAGGCTTATTGAATTTTGGTTAATTTCGGAAGGTTCAATTAAAATCTTTGTTTATCCAATTTGGGCTCTTTTTAATTGTTTTTAATTTAATGTGATTTCTTAAATGATTTGTAAACTTTAGCGGACGATTAAATGAATAATCCCTTTAAAAAAGTCATTGAGCAATATTTATATTTTTCGAAAAGTGACAGAAATGCAATCTTAATACTCGGGGTTTTAATTTTCGTCATTGTAATTGGCATTGTGGTCGTGAATAATGTTAATCCAAAATCAAAATACAATCATACCGAATATCGGCAATTTCTTGAAGAACTGGAAGCTCCACAAAGTAATTTTCACAAAACCGGAAAATCATTGTTTGAGTTCGACCCAAACACTATTAATACTGAAATGCTTGATTCTCTTGATTTACCAGAATTTGTTAAGCGAAATATGCTGAACTATAGAAATGCCGGCGGAAAGTTTTCTTCGCGGCCTGATTTCAGGAAGATTTATGGAATGAATGACAGCATATTTTTGGAAATTGAAAACTATATAAGTATTTCAGATAATAAGAATCCGGTACCCAAAATACAAAAAAGGGAGACCCAATTAAGTGGTTTTATTGATCCAAACAGCGCTGATTTCAGTACATTAATAGAATTTGGCTTTAACCGATTTCAGGCCAATAATATAATTCAATACAGAAAAAGAGAAGGGACGTTCAAATCAAAAACTGATTTGCTAAAAATTTATGGAATCGATTCAGCATTTTTAAATACAATTGAAAACCATATTTCAATTGAAGTTACCAATAAAATAACTAGGCTAAGCACCAGTCCAGTAATTCAGCATATCGAACTCAATAGTGCCGATACAACCGAATTAATGAAACTTGCCGGGATAGGTTCTGTTTATGCAAAACGAATCATAAAATACCGCAACCTGCTTGGCGGTTTTTATTCAACCTCGCAATTACTCGAAGTTTATAATTTCCCATTAGAGACTTTAAAAAATATTGAAAACAGCATTTCGGCTGACACTTTATTGATTAAAAAAATTCAATTAAATTTTACAGAATACGCAGATTTATTGCGGCACCCTTATTTAAACAAAACACAGGTGGCAGCAATTTTAAAATACCGTGATAGAAATGGATCTTTTCAGAATATTTTACAGCTCGAAACAAACGGACTTATTGATCCAGAGACGTTTTCAAGGATTAGGCCATACCTGACATGCCGTTAAAGAAAATTAAATTAAATTCGATGAGTTGTATTTATAATTATTTTGGTTTAATTTTGATTTCAATCGAATAATTTCTATTTTTGCGCCTCAATTTTTAAAATAAAAACTGTTAAAAATGATAGTTATTCCGGTAAAAGAAGGCGAAAACATTGAAAGGGCACTTAAAAGGTTCAAAAGAAAATTCGAGAAAACAGGTGTAATAAAAGAATTACGCGAACGTCAGAAATTCACAAAACCTTCTGTAATTAATAGAGAAGAGAAAAAGAAGGCGATTTACGTAGAAGGATTGCAACGACAGGAAGACTAATTGATTTTAGTGATTCCTGTATTTATTCGGGTCAAATGGATTATCGGGAGTCGTTTTTCAATTATTTGAAATTTGAGAAGAGAAGTTCTTCTCATACAGTGGTTGCATATACAAATGACCTCGATCAGTTTGTACAGTTTTGTACCGAAGTGGTCGGGGAATTTAATGTAAAAAAAGTAGATGCAAAAATTATAAGGAACTGGATTGTGCAATTAATGGAAAATGATTATTCCGCACGTTCGGTAAACCGGAAAATAACCACAGTTAAATCGTTTTTCAAATTTCTGTTGAAAGAACAAATAGTTGAAAACAATCCTGCAAATAACCTGGTTCTTCCAAAAATCCGTAAAAAATTACCAAATTTTGTTGAAGAAAAAAATCTAACCCATTTACTTGACGATGGATTTTTTTCCAATGATTTTGTTGGGGTACGCGACAAATTAATAATAACTTTATTATACGGTACAGGAATTCGTCTTGCTGAATTGTTACAATTGAAGGAAGGCGATGTTGATATGAAAAATTGTTTGATTAAGGTCTTGGGAAAAGGGAAAAAGGAACGTATAATTCCATACCCAACTCCCATTAATCAGCTAATCGAACAGTATTTAAGTGAAAAAAACGATAAAATTGGCTTTAAAACTCAACAATTATTGGTTACTGGTGAAGGTAAGTCTGTATACGAAAAACTCATTTACAGGGTAGTGAAAAATAACCTGGCAAAGGTAACATTGTTGGAGAAAAAAAGCCCACATGTTTTGCGACATACGTACGCTACACATTTATTAAATAAGGGAGCTGATTTAAATGCGGTAAAGGAATTATTGGGACACTCAAGTCTGGCAGCTACACAGATTTATACCCATACTACATTCAAGAAACTGCATAATGTATATAAACAAGCCCATCCTAGGGGTTAATAAAAATGTTATTATGGAAGTAAAAATTAATTCAGTGCATTTCACTGCCGATCAAAGATTGGTGGATTTTGTAAATAAAAAAGTAGGCAAACTTGATACGTTTTTTGATGGCATCATAAATGCTGAAGTAACTTTAAAAGTGTTGAAGCCTGAAGTGGCAAACAACAAAGTTTCTGAGTTAAAAATTTCAATTCCGGCAAATGGATATTTGTTTGCAAAAAAGCAGGGGGATACTTTTGAAGAAGCAACTGATTTGGCTGTTGATGCTATACGTAAGCAAATCGATAAATATAAGGAAAAACTTAAAAACAAGTAAAAATTGAAAATAGCCTATTTAATTTTTAGTTTTTTAAAATAATATTTTTACATTTGCAAACCCAATTTTGGGGCGTTCAGAAAGCAGTTGTATTTAAAGTGATTTGACAACAAATCAAGGTGTTTTAAGAGGTTTTTAACCTTCGAAAATCTTTGAAAATAAATTGAGTAAGATTACTTTAAATGGTATAGTAGGATATTTTTGGTGCTGTTTTTAGAAATTTTGTATTTTTTGCGGCATTTTTGCAAGATAATGTATGCGGGAGTAGCTCAGCTGATAGAGCATTAGCCTTCCAAGCTAAGGGTCGCGGGTTTGAATCCCGTCTCCCGCTCATTTAATGAGACTGGAGTGATAAGTAAAATACTTTGAGCTCTTGTTTCTTTATGTATTAATGCCGATGTAGCTCAGGGGTAGAGTACTTCCTTGGTAAGGAAGGGGTCACGAGTTCAATTCTCGTCATCGGCTCATAAATGATTTAATAAAATAATAAAATAATAAATTAAAAATTAGAAATTATGGCAAAAGCACATTTTAACAGGGATAAGGAGCATGTCAATATTGGTACAATTGGCCACGTTGATCATGGCAAAACAACCCTAACTGCCGCCATTACTATGGTGTTGCATAAAAAAGGTTATTGTGAAATCAAATCTTTCGATTCTATCGACAATGCTCCGGAAGAAAAAGAAAGGGGTATTACGATTAACACCGCTCATGTTGAATACGAAACGGCTAAAAGGCATTATGCTCACGTAGATTGTCCGGGTCATGCTGATTACGTTAAGAACATGGTTACTGGTGCTGCTCAAATGGACGGAGCGATTATCGTAGTAGCTGCTACCGATGGTCCTATGCCTCAAACACGCGAACACATCCTTTTGGCACGTCAGGTAAACGTACCTAAATTGGTTGTTTTCATGAACAAAGTAGACATGGTTGATGACGAAGAAATTCTTGAATTAGTTGAAATGGAAATCCGTGAACTTCTCAGTTTCTACCAATTCGATGGTGACAATACTCCTGTTATCCAGGGATCTGCGCTTGGAGCGATGAACGGTGAAGAAAAATGGGAAGATAAAGTATTGGAACTGATGGATGCATGCGACACTTGGATCCCACTTCCTCCACGTGATGTTGACAAGCCATTCTTGATGCCGGTAGAAGATGTTTTTTCTATCACAGGTCGTGGAACTGTTGCAACTGGTCGTATCGAAACTGGTAAAATTCATACTGGAGATGAACTTCAGTTAATTGGGTTAGGCGCAGAAGGTCGGAAAACAGTTTGTACCGGAGTAGAAATGTTCCGTAAAATTTTGGATGATGGTCAGGCTGGTGATAATGTTGGTTTATTGCTTCGTGGTGTTGACAAAAAAGAAATCAAACGTGGACAGATTCTGGCAAAACCAGGTTCAATTACTCCTCACAAAAGATTCAAAGCTGAGGTTTACGTATTGAAAAAAGAAGAAGGTGGACGTCACACTCCATTCCATAACAAATACCGTCCTCAGTTCTATATCCGCACACTTGACGTAACCGGTGAAATCCATTTGCAAGAAGGCCGTGAGATGGTAATGCCTGGTGATAACGTTTCTGTTGAGGTAGAATTGATTTATCCTGTAGCTTTAAACGTTGGTTTACGCTTTGCGATTCGTGAAGGTGGACGAACAGTAGGAGCTGGTCAGGTGACTGAAATCTTATAATAATATAAGGTTATAAATGATAATATGTCCTGGGCTTTTTAGCCCGGGACTATTTTGCGGATGAAGCTCTAAACGGGAGTGGTTTTAAAAGACAGTAAGTTCAAATCTTGCCTTCCGTACAAATTTGATTATATAAAATGAGAATAAAATTATACTTCCAGGAGGCTTACGATGAACTTGTTCATAAAGTAACATGGCCTACATGGAAAGAGCTACAAAGTAGCGCATTGGTTGTAATGGTTGCTTCCTTAATAATATCACTTGTAATTTTCGCTATGGATCTATCTTTCAGAAACATAATGGAACTTATCTATGGTTTATTTTATTAATCGAAATCCTTAAATCAAAATGAGCGACAATAGTAAAAAATGGTATGTTCTGCGTGCTATAGGCGGAAAAGAGAAAAAGGTAAAGGAATATATCGAAAATGAAATCGCAAACGGAGATTTAAAAGGTTTTGTTGATCAGGTTCTTATACCAACAGAAAAGGTTTACCAAATCAGAAATGGTAAAAAAATCAGTAAGGAGAGAAATTTTTTCCCGGGTTATATTTTACTCGAGGCCGAATTAGTAGGTGAAGTTGCACACACACTAAGGAATTTTCCTAATGTTATCGGGTTCTTAGGCGACACTAAAGGTGGAGATCCGGTTCCAATGAGGCAAAACGAGGTAAATAGAATTTTAGGGAGGGTTGATGAACTTGCTGAAAACGATGAGGAAATTAACATTCCTTTTGTGTTGGGAGAAACTGTAAAAGTAGTCGATGGACCATTTAACGGCTTTAACGGAACCATTGAAGAAATCAATGAGGAGAAGAAGAAGCTGCAGGTAATGGTGAAGATTTTTGGACGTAAAACTCCTCTGGAACTTAGCTTTATGCAAGTTGAAAAGGAGTAAAAACACGTTAAATATGTATTATGGCTAAAGAAATTGCTGGATTAATTAAATTACAGATTAAAGGTGGTGCTGCTAATCCTTCACCACCGGTGGGACCAGCATTGGGCTCCAAAGGGGTAAATATAATGCAGTTCTGCAAACAGTTTAACGCACGCACACAAGACCAGGCTGGTAAAGTGCTCCCTGTTATTATTACTGTTTTTGCAGACAAATCATTCGATTTCATTATAAAACAACCTCCTGTTGCTATCCAATTGCTTGAAGTAGCAAAAGTGAAAAAAGGTTCACCAGAACCTCACGTTAATAAAGTGGGGGCTGTAACCTGGGATCAGGTTAAGCAAATTGCCGAAGGCAAACTGGTTGATTTAAATTGCTTTACTATTGAATCGGCTATGAAAATGGTCGCTGGTACTGCCAGAAGTATGGGGATTACTGTAAAAGGTACTTCACCATTCAAAAACTAAATAAATCTTATACGATGGGCAGAATTACGAAAAATAAAAAAGCTTCTCTTGAGAAACTCGAAAAGGGAAAAGCTTACACATTAGATGAAGCTGTTGAATTGGTTAAGGATATAACTTTTACCAAATTCGATGCATCAGTAGATATTGATGTAAGACTTGGAGTAGACCCAAGAAAAGCTAACCAGATGGTTAGAGGCGTTGTTTCGTTACCCCATGGAACTGGAAAAGAAGTTCGTGTATTAGCGATGGTTACTCCTGATAAAATGCAGGAAGCATTAGACGCTGGTGCCGACTTTGTTGGTCTTGATGATTACATCGAGAAAATAAAGGGCGGTTGGACGGATGTTGACGTTATTATCACAATGCCACCTGTTATGGGAAAAGTTGGGGCGTTGGGCCGTATTTTAGGTCCACGAGGTTTAATGCCAAACCCCAAAAGTGGAACCGTAACAATGGATGTTGGTAAAGCCGTCAGCGAAGTTAAACAAGGTAAAATCGACTTTAAGGTTGATAAATTTGGTATTGTCCACACTTCTATCGGAAAAGTATCATTTACTCCCGAAAAAATTAAGGACAATGCGTTGGTATTTGTAGATACCATTATGAAACTAAAGCCAACTGCAGCAAAAGGTACATATATTAGAAGTATTTACCTTTCCAGTACTATGAGCTCCGGTATTCAAGTTGAACCAAAATCAGTTGTTGATTAAAAATGTGTAAAAATGAAGAGTTCAGATAAAAAAGTTATTATTAATAATTTACAAGAACAAATTGATTCTTACAACCATTTTTACCTTGCTGACATCAGTGGTTTAAATGCGGAAAGCACCGGTGATTTACGAAGGCTATGTTTTAACCAGAATGTAAAACTGGTGGTTGTTAAGAATACTCTCTTACGTAAAGCTTTAGAAAATTCTAATAAGAATATTGAAGAAATTTACGATGCGCTGAAGGGTAATACCTCAGTAATGTTTTCCGAAAATGCAAATGTACCTGCAAAACTGATTAAAGATTTTAGTAAAAAACATAAAAAACCTGTGTTAAAGGCGGCTTATGTTGAGGAATCAGTTTATATGGGTGCAAATCAATTAGAATCTTTGATTGCAGTGAAATCGAAAAACGAACTTATTGCTGATGTTGTTGCACTTTTACAATCACCAATGAAAACTGTTCTTGGACAGTTGCAATCTGGTGGAAATATCATTCATGGTGTTTTGAAAACACTTGGAGAAAAAGAATAGTTTTTTTTGAAATAATTTATAAAATTAATAGAAATGGCAGATTTAAAACAGCTTGCAGAATCGTTGGTTAATCTTACAGTAAAAGAAGTTAACGAATTAGCTGGAATTCTGAAAGACGAATATGGAATTGAACCAGCTGCAGCAGCAGTTGCAGTTGCAGGACCAGCAGCCGGTGGTGGCGAAGAAGCTGCTGCAGCTGAGCAAACAGAATTCGATGTGATTTTGAAAGCAGCAGGCCAGGCGAAACTTGGTGTTGTTAAACTCGTTAAAGAATTAACAGGTTTAGGCTTAAAAGAAGCTAAAGAATTAGTTGATGCAGCTCCAAAAGCAATCAAAGAAAAAGTATCTAAAGACGAAGCTGCAGCTCTTAAGAGCCAGCTCGAAGAAGCTGGGGCCGAAGTTGAAGTTAAATAACGCAATTAGACCTTTTTAAAGGTTATACGGTTTAGAAGCCTGCGATAGTAGGCTTCTAAACCTTTTTGTGTATTAGTATTTTACATAAATTAACTTGTATAAATACATGTCTGTACAAACAAAAAATGAGAGGATTAATTTCTCCTCCACAAAAACCAGGTTTGATTACCCTGACTTCTTAGAAGTACAAGTTAAATCATTTAAAGATTTTTTTCAGTTAAAAACCACTCCTGATAACAGAAAATCCGAAGGATTATTCCGTGTATTTGAGGAAAATTTTCCTATAACAGATACACGTAATAACTTCGTTTTGGAATTTATCGACTATCAGGTTGACCCTCCAAGATATTCCATACCGGAATGTATAGAGCGTGGTTTAACTTTTAGTGTGCCGTTAAAGGCCAAATTAAAGTTATACTGTACCGATGCTGAACACGAAGATTTTGATACCGTT
This sequence comes from Bacteroidales bacterium, assembly GCA_038217255.1. Taxonomy (GTDB): domain Bacteria; phylum Bacteroidota; class Bacteroidia; order Bacteroidales; family Prolixibacteraceae; genus Draconibacterium. Next base: position 43,909 of record JBBQPP010000001.1, read on the forward strand.
GTTCAGGATGTATATCTGGGTACTGTGCCATACATGACCGACAGAGGAACCTTTATTATAAATGGGGCCGAACGTGTTATTGTATCGCAGTTGCACAGGTCGCCGGGTGTATTCTTTGGACAAAGTTTGCACGCAAACGGTACAAAACTTTATTCAGCACGTATTATCCCGTTCAAAGGATCGTGGATTGAGTTTGCAACCGACATTAATAGTGTTATGTTTGCTTATATCGACAGGAAAAAGAAACTTCCTGTAACGACTCTGTTACGTGCTATTGGTTTTGAAAGTGATAAAGATATTCTTGAAATATTTAATCTGGCCGATGAAATAAAAGTATCAAGAACTTCACTGAAAAAGGTAGTCGGTAGGCGATTGGCAGCCCGTGTGTTAAAATCATGGGTTGAAGATTTCGTTGATGAAGATACGGGTGAAGTTGTTTCAATCGAGCGTAACGAAGTTATAATCGATCGTGAAGTTGATATTGAAGAAGACCATATCGAAGAAATCCTTGAATCAGGAGTTAAAACAATTCTTTTGCATAAAGAAGATCAAAATCAGCAGGATTTTGCTATCATTTACAATACGCTGCAAAAAGATCCATGTAACTCTGAAAAAGAAGCAGTATTACATATCTATAGGCAGTTGCGTAACGCAGAACCGCCAGATGAAGCTACTGCAAGGGATGTAATCGATAAACTTTTCTTCTCAGATAAAAGATATGATCTTGGAGAGGTTGGCCGATACAGGATTAATAAAAAATTAGGACTAACAGTCGATTCAGAAAATAGGGTACTTACCAAAGAAGATATAATTGAGATTATAAAACATCTTATCCAATTGGTAAATGCAAAAACTGATGTTGATGATATCGACCATTTAAGTAACCGGAGGGTTCGCACCGTTGGAGAACAAATGTTTAACCAATTTGGTGTGGGTTTGGCCCGTATGGCCCGTACGATTCGTGAAAGAATGAACGTGCGTGATAATGAAGTTTTTACCCCAATTGATTTGATCAATTCAAAAACATTGTCTTCAGTTATCAATTCATTCTTTGGAACAAATGCACTGTCACAGTTTATGGATCAAACAAATCCATTGGCTGAGATGACCCATAAACGTCGTATGTCGGCATTGGGACCTGGCGGTTTGTCCAGAGAAAGAGCTGGTTTCGAAGTTCGTGACGTGCACTTTACACATTACGGAAGACTTTGTCCGATTGAAACTCCCGAGGGACCAAATATCGGATTGATTTCGTCACTTTGTGTATTTGCAAAAATTAATGACCTCGGATTTATTTCAACACCATACAGAAAAGCTGCGAATGGAAAAGTTGATCTTTCTGAAGATGGAGTAGTTTATTTAACTGCCGAAGAGGAAGAAGGGCAAATTATTGCACAAGCCAATGCCCCAATCGATGATAATGGAAATTTCATCAATGCCAAAGTAAAAGCACGGCTCGAAGGAGATTATCCGGTAATTGAAAAGGAAAAAGTCCAGTTAATGGACGTTGGCCCTAACCAGATTGCTTCTGTTGCTGCTTCTTTAATTTCGTTTCTGGAACATGATGATGCAAACCGTGCATTAATGGGATCGAACATGATGCGACAGGCAGTTCCATTACTCCGCCCAGAAGCCCCAATTGTTGGGACTGGCTTGGAAGGCAGGGCTGCATCCGATTCACAGATTTTGGTAAAAGGCGAATTCGATGGAGTTATTGAATTTGTTGATGCCGAACAAATTATTGTTCGTTACGATATTGCAGAGGAAGACAGGTTTGTTAGCTTCGATCCTGAAGTTGTAACCTATAAACTTCAGAAATATACAAAAACAAACCAAGGTACAACTGTTGATTTGAAACCCATTGTTAGGAAAGGTGATCGGATTAAGAAAGGTCAGATTTTAACAGAAGGTTATGCAACCGATAAAGGTGAACTTGCTTTGGGAAGAAATCTTATGGTTGCATTTATGCCATGGCAGGGTTACAACTATGAAGATGCAATTGTAATTTCGGAGCGGATGGTTCGTGAAGATGTTTTCACTTCAGTACATGTTGACGAATACAGCCTTGAAGTGCGCGACACTAAGCGTGGGGTTGAAGAATTTACTTCGGACATTCCAAACGTTAGTGAAGAAGCAACACGTAATCTGGACGAAAACGGATTGATAAGGATTGGAGCAGATATTAAACCTGGTGATATCCTTATCGGAAAAATTACTCCAAAAGGAGAATCAGACCCGTCTCCCGAAGAAAAGTTATTGCGTGCTATTTTTGGTGACAAAGCTGGTGACGTAAAAGATGCTTCTTTAAAGGCATCGCCTTCATTAAATGGGGTTGTCATCAATAAAAAATTGTTTTCTCGTGTAGCTAAAGACAAGAAAGGTACAGCAACTAAAAAGTTGCTCGACCAGATTGATGAAAAATTTGATCGTGAGGTAACTTCCCTTAGAGCAAGACTTGAAGATAAAGTTTTCACACTTGTTACAGGCAAAACTTCACAAGGTGTGAAAGATTATTATGGTACTGAGATTATTCCCAAAGGTGTCAAATTCACGCTGAAACAATTGCAGGAGCTTGATTATTTAAATATCAATCCTGGAAAATGGACTACAGATAAATTGAAAAACGACATGGTCTTTGCTGTAATCAATAATTACATTCTTAAATATAAAGAAGCAGAGGCCGTTTCACGTCGCGAAAGATATAATATTACCATTGGTGATGAACTTCCTGCTGGTATTATTCAGCTTGCAAAAGTTTATGTAGCTAAAAAACGCAAACTGCAAATCGGTGATAAAATGGCCGGACGTCATGGAAACAAAGGTATTGTTTCCAGGGTAGTTCGTCAGGAAGATATGCCATTCCTATCAGATGGGACACCGGTTGATATCGTACTTAATCCGCTTGGTGTACCTTCGCGTATGAACCTTGGACAGATATACGAAACTGTACTTGGTTGGGCAGGGAAAAACCTCGGATTAAAGTTTGCAACTCCAATCTTTGATGGTGCAACTCTCGACGAAATTTGTGAATATACAGATAAGGCTGGCGTTCCAAGATTTGGAGTAACAAGACTTATTGACGGTGAGACAGGTGTGCAATTCGACCAGCCAGCCACTGTGGGTATAATTTATATGATGAAATTGGGTCACATGGTTGAAGATAAAATGCATGCACGTTCAATTGGGCCATATTCACTTATTACTCAGCAACCTTTGGGTGGTAAAGCTCAGTTTGGAGGACAGCGTTTTGGAGAAATGGAAGTGTGGGCACTTGAAGCATTTGGCGCTTCGCATATTTTGCAGGAAATTCTTACCGTTAAGTCTGATGACGTAATGGGGCGTGCAAAAGCATACGAATCAATTGTAAAAGGTGAACCAATGCCGCAACCAGGTATTCCTGAATCACTCAATGTGTTGCTACACGAACTTAGAGGCTTAGGCCTTAGTGTTAGAATGGAGTAAAAGCCCTTCTAAATTGAACAGGTTCTGTTTTAATTATTTTTAATTAGTATTATGGCATTCAGAAAAGATAATAAAGCGAAAATTAGTTTTTCAAAAGTTTCAATCAGTCTTTCTTCACCTGAAGAAATTCTTGAAAGATCGTTTGGCGAGGTTTTAAAACCTGAAACAATAAACTACAGGACGTACAAGCCGGAACGCGATGGATTGTTTTGTGAACGTATTTTCGGACCCGTAAAAGACTACGAATGTCATTGCGGTAAATACAAACGAATCCGTTACAAAGGAATTGTTTGCGACCGTTGTGGCGTTGAGGTTACAGAGAAAAAAGTGCGTCGGGAAAGAATGGGGCACATTTCACTGGTTGTTCCGGTAGCTCATATTTGGTATTTTAAGTCACTTCCCAATAAAATTGGCTATTTGCTTGGCCTGCCAACCAAAAAGCTTGATACAATTATTTACTACGAACGTTATGTTGTAATAAATGCAGGTGTTAAAGCAATCGATGGGGTTAAGAATTTAGATTTTCTTACAGAAGAAGAGTACCTTGATATTCTGGATACTCTTCCAAAAGAAAATCATCTTTTAGATGATGACGATCCAAATAAATTTATGGCAAAAATGGGAGCAGAAGCACTGTTCCAAATTTTAAGCCGGATCGACCTCGATGATTTGTCGTTTACTTTGAGGCACAAAGCAAATACTGAAACTTCTCAACAACGTAAGAATGAAGCATTAAAAAGGCTGCAGGTTGTTGAAGCTTTCAGAGCAAGTAAAAATATAAACCGCCCGGAATGGATGATTGTCCGCGTTGTTCCTGTCATTCCACCTGACTTGCGCCCATTGGTGCCTTTGGATGGAGGTAGGTTTGCTACTTCTGATTTAAATGACCTTTACAGAAGAGTTATAATCAGGAACAACCGATTGAAACGATTGATAGAAATCAAAGCTCCCGAGGTGATTCTTCGTAACGAAAAACGAATGTTACAGGAAGCTGTTGATTCATTGTTCGACAATTCAAGGAAATCGAATGCTGTAAAAACTGAAAACAACAGGGCGTTGAAATCTCTTTCTGATAGTTTGAAAGGGAAACAAGGCCGGTTCCGTCAGAACCTTCTCGGTAAACGTGTTGATTATTCAGCCCGTTCGGTAATTGTGGTTGGTCCAAAATTGAAAATCCACGAATGTGGAATTCCAAAAGACATGGCTGCCGAATTGTACAAACCGTTTGTTATCCGGAAGTTGATTGAGCGCGGAATTGTAAAAACAGTTAAATCAGCAAAGAAAATAGTTGACCGCAAAGATCCCGTAGTTTGGGAGATTTTGGAAAACGTGTTGAAAGGTCATCCGGTGTTATTAAACCGGGCGCCCACGCTTCACCGTTTGTCAATCCAGGCTTTTCAGCCAGTGTTGATTGAAGGTAAAGCAATCCAGTTGCACCCGCTTGTTTGTACAGGTTTCAACGCCGACTTCGACGGTGACCAAATGGCTGTTCATCTTCCGCTTGGAAATGCTGCTATTTTGGAAGCCCAGCTTTTAATGCTCGCTTCGCACAACCTGTTGAACCCTGCGAATGGTGCGCCAATCCAGGTTCCTTCTCAAGACATGGTTCTCGGTCTGTATTACATGACCAAAGCCAGAAAAGGGGCAAAGGGAGAAGGCATGACTTTCTATTCTGCTGAAGAAGTAATTATTGCTTATTCTGAAAAAGTAATCGAACTTCACGCTATTATTAAAGTGAAGGTTGAGGACGTGGATGAAACTGGCGAATATTTCAAACATATTATTGAAACCACTGTTGGCAGGGTTCTTTTTAACGAAAAAGTGCCGCGCCAAGCAGGTTACATTAACCAAATTCTAACCAAGAAATCATTGCGTACAATCATTACTGATGTATTTATTCGTAGTGGTAATGCTACTACGGTTGCTTTTCTGGATGATATTAAGGAAATTGGTTACGACATGGCTTACCGTGGAGGACTGTCATTCAACTTAGATGACGTTATTATTCCAGCGGAAAAAGAAAAAATTGTTGCTGATGGTTACGCCGAAGTTGAAGAGGTAATGAATAACTATAACATGGGATTTATTACCAACAACGAACGATACAATCAGGTTATCGATATTTGGACACATGCCAACTCGAAACTGACAAATGTGGTAATGCAAACTTTGAGCAGTGATAAACAGGGTTTC
>JBBQPP010000002.1:0-44386 GCA_038217255.1 Bacteroidales bacterium
AAGGCTTTTTGGAACTGACCTGTTACGCAATTTTGCTTTCCCTTATTTTTCAAGAGACATTGCGGAATTCTGGAGGCGCTGGCATATTTCGTTGTCAACGTGGTTTAGAGATTACCTGTACATACCCTTAGGGGGAAGCAAAGGAGGAGCATGGAACAAAGTGCGCAATATCTTTATCATTTTTATCGTCAGTGGCTTTTGGCATGGGGCTAACTGGACTTTTATTATTTGGGGGGCTTTGAATGCTGTTTACATACTTCCTTCCATACTATTAAAAACCAACAGGAATAACCTAGATATTGTTGCAAAAGGAAAAAATTTTCCTTCCGTAAAAGAATTTTTTTCTATGCTTATTACTTTCACGCTCGCGGTATTTGCATGGATTTTTTTCAGGTCCGAAAATGTTGCCGGCGCCATGAGGTATATCAATAAGATATTTTCCTTCTCAACTTTTACGCATTTTGGTGGTAGTGCGTTTCTTGGATTTGATATGTCCATTTATATTTTAATATCCCTCATTATTTTTTTTATGATTATCGAATGGTTTGGAAGAGAGCAGCAATATGCAATTGCTAAAATAAATAATATCAATTCCATTGCTGCAAGGTGGTCATTGTATATTTTTTTTGCAGGCATTATTTATTACTTCATGGGAAAACCACAGCAGTTTATTTATTTCCAATTTTGAACGGATCTTATGAATAGGTTCATGATAAAATGCTTTTTATTTTTTTCAATAATAGTGCTTTGCCTGCTATTAATAACCTCGTCCCAAAAGGTTATTGATCGTTCATCTTCAGATTACATGGCGGCTATTATTGATAAGCACGCACGATTGGATTCCATTAAATCACCTAAAATAATTTTGGCAGGCGGGTCAAACCTGGCGTTTGGTATTGATAGTAAAGAAATTGAGAATGCCTTTGGAATACCGGTTGTAAATATGGGGCTGCATACCAGCCTGGGCTTAGATTTTATTATCAGTGAGCTTAACTATTCTGTTAATAAGAATGACATTGTCATTTTCTCTCCTGAATATTTTATGGGGAAAGATGGATCGTATGCATTAGAAAAAAATACAAGTAATTTTTATCCGCCCGCATCTAAATACTACCAAACAAATTATTTAACCGAGCTTAAAAGTTACCTGGCTAAAAACCAGTCAACATTTAGAAATTTATTTTCAAATTTGATTTCAAATGCTAAAAAGGATACGCTTTTTCAGACAAAAGGAAATTCTACATACTCAAGAAAAGGATTTAATCACTATGGCGATGTTATAAGCCATCTTGATAAAGTTAGCCCTGCCGAATTAAACGATAAAACATTATTTACGTATCGTTATTGGGAGGGGATAGATGAATTAAATAAATTTTATGAAGAAGCTAAAGCCAGGGGTGTACATGTATTTTTTACTTACCCGGACTATGCCTCTTCAGCCTTTTCTGAAAATGAAAAAATTATAAATCACTTAGCCGCAGATTTAAAGAAAAATCTCGAAATAGAAATACTGAATTCGCCATCCGATTTTGTTTATCCTGATGATTATTTTTTTGATACTATCTATCATTTAAACAAATTGGGAAGAGAAAAAAGGACTGCCAGCTTTATTGAAATATTAAAGAATAACGCACATGTAAGATTGTGTATGGGAAAAAGTAAAAGTGCTTAGATAAAAATAATTTGTTGGCTTTGCTGTGAATTGTTCATGTATGCAAAATTCAATAAAGCGTAATATCAATTCTAATAATAAGCAGAAATAAATAATGGGGTTAATAAGATTCCTGCTGGCTGTATGCGTAGTTCTTGTTCACAGCTCTTCTATATTTGGTTTTCGAATGGCCGGGGGAGTAGTGGCGGTTGAGTCTTTTTTTATCATTTCAGGCTTTTATATGTCTCTTATATTGAATGAGAAATATACCCGGAGGGAAGATTACAAATTGTTTATTACCAACCGATTTTTGAGAATATTTCCGATATACTGGCTTGTTCTTTTCTTATCAGTTACAGTAGCTTTGATTTTTCATCAAAATATTATTGGGTTTTACCAGCATACTCCTCTCAGGTTTTATAACCGGGCATTTCTTATATTCACTAATATTACCATTTTCTTCCAGGATTGGGTCATGTTCCTGGGTACGCACAATGGAGCATTTTTTTTTACGACCAATTTCAGGGAATTGTATCCTCCTTTGTATAAATTTCTTTTTATTTCGCAGGCATGGACACTTGGAATTGAACTGACGTTTTATTTGTTCGCGCCATTCCTGTTAAGAGGCAATAAACGAATAATACTTTATCTCATAGCTGCATCGATACTTTTGAGAATTATTATTTATTATGGCCTTAGGTTGCAACACGACCCCTGGTCGTATAGATTCTTTCCTACCGAGTTGGTTTTTTTCTTAATTGGAAATTTGTGTTACAGGTATTATCTGTCGATCAAGAATACCAACACGAATAGGTACTTTATGCAGGTACTGTTTGGAGTTGTTGTTTTTTCTATTGTTTTTTTTGACAGAATCGACTTTGCTTTTAAACAGCTTTTTTTTTATGGTTTGTTTGCGATGAGCCTTCCTTATATTTTTAAGCTTACTAAGACATGGAAGTTTGACCGCGAATTAGGGGAGCTTTCATATCCCATTTATATAAGCCATGTTTTTATCATTGGAATAATGCTTCAAATTAAGACATGGGAAAATTCCGGCTTTTGGGCAAGCTTGTTTACTATATTATTCTCTGTTTTATTAAATGAGTTGGTTTCGAAACGTATTGAAATTTTCAGGCAAAAGCGTTTTTTTGCACTTGCCCGCAAGGGAAACTCATCAAAGCAGCAATGAAGTGCAGCCACGATCAAAGTTTAATCCCGCCATGTCATAGCGTTAAGTTTTAAGGATGATTTTTTTTTATTCCAAACGAGGTCAACTATCAAACAGGTTATGGCAGGCCGGTTATTTCATGGCAAATGCTTTAAAGAATAATTATACCTTGCTCCATTTGGGGTTTGCAGAGTATGCTGCTTATTTTTCGGAGAGCATCGTGTTATTCAACCAGTCCGGCAAAAGTTGTATAGTGGATTTTGAAACCACTTCTGTGAAAAATCGCTTAAGAATTAAGATGGCTGCATTACTTAAGAAAGTAAACAACATATTTAAGAATAATCTTCCTTTTGTTGAAGAAATCCATTTCCTCGACTATACAGACAGGTATGACTTATCTACACCTTTGTTTTTAAAGATCGCCCAAAAAAAAATCGGGCTGGTGGACGGGTGGTTATATATTGACAAGGAAGCATTCATCACACATGCGGAGATCGTAAGAAAGGTACTCAAACCCAATCAATGTTATATTGATAATGTAGAACGGTTCTTTCAAAAAGAGTTGGCAACAAGCGATATTATTATCGGCGTTCATATAAGAAAAGGAGATTATGCAACATATCGTAACGGCGCCTGGTTCTATTCCAATGAAGAGTATAAATCTTTTATCAGGCAGTTAATGTTGTTACCCTCTTTCGACAATAAAACAATCACCTTTTTATTATGCTCGAATGAAGAAATTAATACGAAGGATTTCGAGGGGGTCAATTTTGTTCTATCCACTAATCATTTTATAGAAGACATGTATGCCCTTTCCATTTGCGATTATATAATCGGGCCGCCAAGTACTTTCTCCTCCTGGGCATCCTTTTATGGAAAAACACCTTTGCTGCATATTGACCATGCCAGGGCGATTATTAAAGAAGATGATTTTAAAATATTTGAATCTTATTAAGCCTACATGCATTATACGAAGTATACGTGGAAAATAAAATCAGCATACAAACGGAAATGTTGGCCAATACACCGTAAACATTAGCTGCTCTATGTTACCCGAAACTATTTATACACCACAGCGTATTTCGAAAGGATTCATGTCTTTTTTGAAATCGGGATTCGTTGGTTTAAAAGAAGGCCATTATTTGGGCAAACGTCTTTTTATGCGCGACATTAAAGCGCAATTCCGCAGTTCCTTCCTGGGGCTTTTCTGGGCATTTGCACCCGCATTTGTCACGGCTGCATTATGGATATTTTTAAATCATTCGCAGGTGATCGCCGTTACTGTTACCGGCATGTCATTTCCTTTATTTGCCATAACCGGTATATTTTTCTGGCAGGTGATAACCCAGGGAATCAATTTAACTATGGGCACTATCAATTCGGGAAAATCATTATTGGCCAAACTGAATTTTCCAAGGGAGGCCCTCCTGGTACAAACGATCTATACATTGCTTTATAATACGGGTATTTTATTGGCCGTTACCTGTATCATACTGTTTTTTATTGGCTGGCACCCGGGCGTATCGCTGGTATTTCTGCCTCTTATAATTGCAGATTTATTACTATTTGGAATTTCATTGGGATTAATATTTTTATCCGTGTTCACTTTAGTGGCAGATTTCTCAAAATTTATAGCCATCGGCCTGCAATTGCTTATGTACGTATCTGCAGTTGTGCTACCGTTCCCTAAAGTAAATGGGCTGTTGGGCTTTCTTTTACGGCTTAACCCCTTTACGTATCTTGTTGTTTTTGGCAGGGATATTATGTTGGGCCTGCCTGTTGAAAATCTTTCCATTTTTATCACAATCAGCTCGGTTGGTTTAATTCTCTTTTGCGCGGGGTTACTAATGTATAAAATAACGATGCCTTATATAATCGAGAGAATGGGCGCCTAAGAAATTTGTATGAATGATGATGTATTAGTAGAAGTTGAAAACGTATCCAAACGTTTCTGTAAAGATTTTAAAAGGTCTATCCGATATGGGTTTATGGATTCATTGCGTGCCCTTATGGGTAAAGATATGGATGCTTCCACTCTACGTAAAGACGAATTTTGGTCAGTTAAAGATGTTTCCTTTCAATTGAAAAGAGGGGAATGTTTAGGCTTGATAGGGCACAATGGTGCCGGGAAATCTACATTATTAAAAATGCTCAACGGCTTGATAAGGCCCGATCATGGCAAGATCATTATGAGGGGTAAAATTGGGGCGTTGATCGAGTTGGGTGCCGGCTTTAGCCCGATACTTACCGGGAGGGAAAACATTTATAATAATGCAGCCGTGTTGGGTTTTTCAAAAAAAGAAATTGATGACCGTTTCCAGGACATTATTGATTTTTCTGAGATTGGCGAATTCCTGAATATGCCGGTGCAGAATTATAGCTCCGGTATGCGTGTAAGATTGGGATTTGCTGTTGCTTCATTTCTAAGCCCTGATATTCTTCTTATAGATGAAGTATTGGCTGTGGGAGACTTAGGGTTTGTATTAAAATGTTTTAAAAGAATAGATAATATTTTACCAAATACTGCTATCATCTTTGTTTCACATAGCATGCCCATGATAGCCAGGATTTGTAGCCAGATCATTTTAATGGACCATGGCAAAGTAGAATACCAGGGAAACGATGTGGCCAAAGCCATTGATTTATACTATAGCCATTTTGCAAGTAGCGATACCAACATTTTATTTTCAGATGGAAGTGTTGAATTGAAAAAAGCAGAGTTGTTGGATTTGGCAAATATCAATGAGGCAGTGCCAAAATTAATTTGGAAAAACGATTTAAGGCTGAGGTTTAATTTTAGAACCTCCCGATTGCATGAAGTGCCGGTTTTTGTAGTAACCATCTTTGACAAAGAGCAACGACCGGTTGCGCAACTTGAATCCAATAAAAAGGATGCGCAGGTTGTCAATGATAATGGTGAAATTAAATTTGTAGTTTGCCATCAAAATATGATGCTTTCCAAAGGTATTTATAACATCAATATTTCGGTAAACCGTCAAATTACCAATGAACCCTTGCTTCGCATCAATAACATTATAAATTTCCAGATTTTACACAAAGAAGAAATTTGGCCGCCATTTTTGCTGGATGCATCGTATGAAAATGTATAAAATTATGTTCAAGCGGAAAAACAAGAATAAAATATTTTGCATAGGCATGAATAAAACCGGAACCACAAGTGTTGAACATGTGCTTAAGGAATTTGGATATGCTCTTGGAGACCAGGCTCAGGGAGAATTATTGATAGATGATTATAAAAAAAATGACTGGAAAAGCATAATACGGTTTTGCCAAAACGCCGAAGCATTCCAGGACCTTCCATTCTCCTTGCCCTATACTTGGTTGTTTTTGTACGATGCCTTTCCTGATGCCAAATTTATTTTAACGATTCGCGATGAAGAAAAGTGGTATCAATCTATTTGCAGCTTTCATTCAAAACTTTTTTCAGATGGAATCCAAGTACCCACGAAGGAAGATTTACAAAAAGCAACCTATCGCTATAAAGGATTTACGTGGAAGTCTCACCGGGCAGTTTGGAAAACACCCGAAAACGACCCTTACAACAAAAAGATATTGGCAGCTATTTACAACAGGCACAATGAAGATGTGTTGTACTTTTTTAAGGACAAACTCAACTTTCTCTGTATTGATGTGTCTGAAAAGGGTAGTTATTCCCAATTAGCTGATTTTTTAAATAAACAGCCGCTGCATGCTGTATTTCCGCATTTGAACAAAACCAACAATGATTAATGTCACTAAAACATATCTTCCTCCGTTTGACGAATATGCTGCAATCCTGAGACGTGCATGGGATAAGGGTTGGATCACTAATCATGGCGAATTGGTTCAGGAACTGGAGCAAAAATTAAAAGAATATTTGCAGGTTGATAACTTATTGTTTTGTTCTAATGGAACCATTGTACTGCAGATTGCTTTAAAAGCGGGAGGGATAACCAAAGAAGTTATTACTACACCTTTTTCCTATGTGGCTACTACGAATGCAATTTTATGGGAAGGATGTAAACCTGTATTTGTTGATATTGATCCGGAAACCTTTTGTATTGATGCAAATAAAATAGAAAATGCAATCACGAATGATACGCAGGCTATTCTCGCAACGCATGTCTATGGACTTCCGTGCAATACAGATAAGATAGAAACGATAGCACAGAAATATAATCTAAAGGTAATTTATGATGGAGCGCATGCATTCGGCTGTGAATATAAAGGAAAATCTTTATTAAGTTATGGAGATATAAGCACCTGCAGTTTTCATGCAACCAAACTTTTTCACACAGTAGAAGGCGGGTGTTTAATTTCCAGCGACAAAGAGCAACATAAAAAACAACTGCTCTATAGAAGCTTTGGCCATATGGGTGACGCTTATTATTCTGTTGGTATAAATGGAAAAAATTCGGAGCTTCATGCAGCCATGGGCCTTGCGGTTTTACCTAAAATAACAGACCAGATAATAGAGCGAAGAAATATATTTGAAACTTATAATGCCTTGTTGCCAAAAGGTATAAAAAAACCTTGCTATGATATACCATCATTCACATATAATTACTCCTATTATCCGGTAATATTTGAGAATGAAAAATCAATGCAAACAGTAAGGGATGCACTTATGAATAACGATGTGAATACAAGAAGGTATTTTTATCCGTCATTAAATTTGATACCTCAAACAATTGATACCAGGCAGTCGTGTCCTGTTTCTGAAGATATCAGTGCAAGGGTTCTTTGTCTGCCTTTATATATTGGGTTAAAAGAAAGTGAAATAAGCATGATAAGTTCTGTAATTAAAAATGCGCTTGCATGAGAGTGGCAATCATGCAACCCTACCTGTTCCCTTATATTGGTTATTACCAGTTGGTAAACGCAGTTGATACCTTTGTTTTTTTTGATGACGTCAATTATATAAACAAAGGATGGATAAATCGCAACCAATTACTACGAAACAAAGAGCCATTTAAGTTTTCCGCTCCTTTATCGAAGGCAAGTCAGAACAGGAAAATAAATGAAATAGCGCTATTTGATTATAAAAAGTGGCGAAGTGATTTTTTAAATACAGTTGCGAACCTATATAAAAAAGCACCTCATTTTGATTTTGTATTTACATGGCTCAATACTTTTCTTACTAAAGAATATTTATTGATAAGTGATCTTGCTTCCGAAAGCGTAAAAGGTATTGCTGATTTGTTGGAATTGCCTGCATGTTTTAAATATTCAAGTTCACTAAACTATAGAAATCACAATGAACAAAAGGGAGAGGATAAGATAGTTGCAATATGTAAAATCTTAGAAACTTATGAATATATTAACCCAATAAACGGAGTTGATTTATACAATCCTGCTTTTTTTAATTCTTTAAACATTCAATTAAATTTTATAGACATGCAGGCGTCAATATATCCTCAATTTAATAAAGATTTTTTTGTACCAAACCTTTCAATAATTGATGTATTAATGTTTAATAATATTAAGGAAACAAAGGAGTTATTAAACATATACAAATTAATTTAAACAATAGTCATGAAACTATCCGGCATTCTAAAAGACTCTTTTAATGTAAATGATTCTGAAATGAACGATGACGCTAAACTATCAGGTTATGGTGAATGGGATTCAATGTCACATATGTTTTTTATAACAAAGTTAGAAGAGCAATACGAAATAGAACTTACCGGTGATGAAATAGCAGACATGCAAACCATCGCCGATATAAAAAAAATTATTATTTCTAGGGGAAAAGAAGTCTAATGGAATTATCTCATTCAAACATATTGATTACAGGCGGCGGCAGAGGAATCGGAAATTTTATTGCTAATGGTCTTCTTCAAAAATCTGCCAGAGTCATAATAGTTGATCAAGATGAACAACTGTTAGGTGATTTACCGTTGCATAAAAATCTCGTTAAATACCATTGTGACGTCACCGATTTTGTCGCGGTTGAAAAAATGGTAAAGAAGATTTTTGAAGTTGACGGTGGAGTAAATGTTTGCATCAATAATGCTGGAATCATTCATAGTGAGCCATTGGTTAATATTTTGGCCCGTGAAGAAAAAAAGCATAATATCAGTAATTGGAAAAAAGTAATTGATGTAAATCTGAATTCGGTTTTTTATGTAACGTCAAATGTTGCTGAAAAGATGATATCAAAAAAACAAAAAGGCCTGATCATAAATATCAGCTCTATTTCCGCACAAGGTAATGCAGGTCAGTCCGCTTATGCTGCTTCAAAAGCAGCGGTAGAAGCATTGACCAAGACATGGAGTAAGGAACTAGGCATGTTTAAAATCAGGTGTGCCTGCATAGCCCCTGGATTTTTCGATACGTCATCCACCAGGCAAAGCCTTACAGAAAACATGCTGTCAAAATGGCAAAAAGCTGTTCCTGTTGCAAGATTAGGGCAGCTAAATGAACTTTTATCTGCTGTTGAATTCATTATTGAGAATGAGTATTTCAACGGTAAGGTACTGGCTTTAGATGGTGGATTAAACCTTTAATAAAATTGTGATTTATCAATATAATTTAGGGTTAAAATTTTACGGAGTAGCTGCGAGGTATGCTGATAATACAGCACTGCAATATCCTTCCGGAGAAAGATATACCTACGATCAAATCAATAAGCTTTCCAATAAAATTGCAAGATTTCTATTGCTTAAAGGAATTGAAAAAGGGAATGTAGTAGCTATATTTAATGATAAGTCACTTAATAGTTTTTCTTTAATGATCTCCTGTCTTAAGATCGGCGCAATATATACTAACCTTGACACTACGAGCCCGTGGCCAAGACTCGAAAAAATAATTAATCAATGCTTACCCAGGATAATCTTTTTTGAAGATGAAAAATTGCCGATAAAAAAAGATGCCGCGAAAAATCTTCCTTTTATTGAATGCGCTGAACTTAACGATCGGCATTTTAAAAAAGAAATAGATAACCTCAGTGATGAAAACCTTGATGAAACCTGTTATGTAGACGGAAGCAACCCTGCTTATATAATGTTTACATCAGGTTCTACAGGTTTCCCGAAAGGTGCGGTAATGAGCCATAGCAATGTTTTAAATTTCATACAATGGGCAACACAAAATTTTAATGTAAATGAAAAAGATATTTTAACAAATGCAAACCCGGTTTATTTTGACAATGCTGTTTTTGATTTTTATACATCTGTGTATAACGGTGCAACACTCGTTCCTCTCAGCCAAGATGTAGTAAAAAATCCTAAGCAACTTATCGCGGCCATTAATGAATCAAAGTGTACGCTTTGGTTTTCTGTTCCATCTTTGCTCGTATATCTTTTAACTACGAGGGCGCTTTCAAAAAATGACTTTACTTCGATACGCCGGATTGTCTTTGGTGGAGAAGGCTTTGCAAAAAATAAATTAAAGCAATTATTTGACTTGTTCAATAAAAGAATTAGCCTGTATAACGTATACGGACCTACAGAATGCACATGTATTTGTTCTTCTTATATTATTACTTCAGGAGATTTTGAAAACATGACTGAATTAGCTCCGTTAGGGAACATTGCTGCTAATTTTAACTATGAAATTTTACCACTTGAAGAAAGTAATAACAGCCTGGGAGAACTTGCGCTTATGGGGCCTTGCGTTGGCATGGGTTATTACAATGATGCGGAGAGAACTGCTACATCATTTATTCAGAATAAGAAAAGTTTATACTCACATTTAATGTATAAAACCGGCGACGTAGTTGAGAAAGGAAATAACGGATATCTTTATTTCAGAGGCAGGGTGGATAACCAGGTAAAGCATATGGGGTATCGGGTGGAGTTGGAAGAAGTGGAGGCTGCTTTTAACTCGCTGCATTATATAAATGAAGCGTGTGTTATTTATGAAAAAGTCACCGCTGATCTTGGGCAAATTAAGGCTTATGTAAGTTTATCTGATGAAAGTAAAAACGGAAATTGCATTGTGGATGATATAAAGAACCTGTTACCAGTGTACATGATTCCTAAAAATATAAAGGTATTACCTGTATTGCCTAAAAACAGTAATGGCAAAATAGACCGGAAACAATTAGCACACTTGAAATGAAAAAAAAAACTTATAATATTCGGGATTGGAAAAATAGCCGAAGTAATTTTTTATTATGCTAAAAATGAATGCGGATTTAATGTAGCCGCGTTTTGCGTAGATGATCAGTATAAAAATGTGGAACAATTCCAGAGCTTGCCGGTTGTATCTTTTGATGAAGTTGAAAAGAGTTACCCGATAGAATCAAATGATATGTTTATAGGAGTCGGCTATCATGATCTTAACAGGCTTCGTGAAACAAAATGCATGGAAGCCAAAGAAAAAGGCTACGCACTTGCCTCCATCATTAGCCCATTGGCAAACATACCTACTAATGTAAATATTGGTGAAAATTGTTTTATTATGCCGCCTGCCATTATTCATCCATGCGTCACCATAAAAAATAATGTTTTTGTCTGGAGTGGCACAATGATCGGGCATCATTCAATAATTGATGATAATTGCTGGCTTACTTCATCATGCAACATTTCCGGCAATGTACATGTAGGGGCTAATACTTTTTTGGCAGTGAACGCCACTGTAGGTCATAGTGTTTCCATTGGTAAGAATTGCTTCATTGGAGCAAATGCTTTGGTTACAAAAAATCTTGAAGAAGAAAAAGTAGTGATAGTCGAATCAACAAAACCGATCAGGCTTAATAGCAAACAGTTCCTGAAGATGTCTAACTTTTCAAGTTTATAATATGGAATTGGAGAAATCTAAATTCATTCCCGGTATCGTTGATAAAATAACATGGGCAAGTTCACACTTGCAAGTGCCTACGCTACTATTGAAAGAAGACAGGTTGCGTGTTTATTTTGCGACAAGGCCAAAAAATGATATAACTCTTACTACATTTTGTGATCTTGATATAAATGATTTATCTAAAGTTTTATATGTGCATGATAAACCAATTCTTGATTTAGGTGAGCCTGGGGCCTTCGATCAGTTTGGCATTATGCCAAGTTCAATAATAAACAGGAATGGTATAGTTTATCTTTATTATAGTGGCTGGTGCCGGAGCATTGGAGTTCCCTATAACAACTATACGGGAGTTGCAATAAGTGAAGATGGAGGCGATACTTTTAGAAAGCTTTTTAAAGGGCCTGTTATTGATAGAACAAGATTTGAAATCTTTTCAGCTACTTCGCCTGAAGTTTACCACGATGATAATATTTGGCATATGTGGTATTGTTCCGGCACGAACTGGCATGACGTAAACGGAAAATATGAACATACCTATGACATTAAATATGCGTCTTCATCAGATGGCTTGGAATGGAAACAACATAACAAAATTATAATAGCTCAAAAAGATGAGTTTGAGGCGATAACAAAACCGACGGTCATTAAATTGAACGACCGATATTATATGTGGTATTGTTTCAGAGGAACCTATAATTTTAGAAAAGGCGACGGGGCTTATAAGATTGGTTACGCAGAATCATCCGATTTAATTAACTGGAAAAGAATGGATGAGGACTCAGGGTTTAAACCAGGTAAAGATAGCTGGGATTCGGAAATGATGGCTTATCCTGCCGCGATAAAAATCAAAGATGATTACTATATCTTTTATAATGGCAATGAGTTTGGAAAATTTGGATTTGGTTACGCAAAATTGATAGTATAGCTATGATAGATGCTTCGGCTAAATCCGAATATACTATTGAAACGGAAAGGTTAATTCTTTCTTTGGTTGAGACTGATGATGCGGATCAATTATTTCCTTCAATGGCCAACCCAAAGGTTTCTATTGACATGTCCTGGAAACCTCATAAAACAGTGAATGACACTTTAGAGTTTATCCGCAGTGTGCAGGCAGGTTTTCTTAATGAAAAATCAGTAACCTGGTGTATAAGATTGCGTAATGATCTTAAAAAAATCATCGGTATTTTTTCAATCATCAGTATAAGCAGGAAACACCGTGAACTTATTTACAATAAGGCTGAACTGGCCTACTGGATAGTTCCATCTTATCACGGAAACGGCTACATGACTGAATCGGGCAAAGCGGCTATAATATTCGGCTTTGAAAAATTGCAGCTTAATAAATTTTTTGTCGCTCATCATTTAAATAACGAAAACTCAAAAAGATTAATTCTCAAGTTGAATTTTACATTTACACATATTGAAAAGCAAGCTTTCATGAAAAACAACATCTGGATTGATGTGGCTCATTACGAGTTATTAAAATCACAATATCAAGACACTTAAGTATGAAAAACTTAATGAATAATATTTTTGTACATCCTGAAAAAAGAACTCCGTTGCAAAATATAACTCCGGAGTTTGAACTCATTGATGAAATATTACCAAATCTAATTTGGCCAACTACTCTCCCTGTCGAAGATGAACATTCAAAAAATTTTTATGAAGGAAGGGCAAAACAATATGAAGACACTTTACACTTAACTTTTTTCACACATTCAGAAGATGAAGTGAAAACCAGGAATTCTTTTATAGATAAATTAAACTTACAAAGCAATTCAAAGGTGTTGGAAATAGCGTGTGGAACAGGCAGAGATTCTATATTAATTTCAAATCGGCTTGGTAAAGAAGGTGAGATTCACATGCAGGACATATCAAAAGATATGATGAGAATTTGCATAGATAAGTTGGCTGACATTGAGGTAAAAAAATCTTTCTGTCTATCTAATGCCCATTATTTACCTTATCCTGATAATTATTTCGATGCAGTTTACTCCTTTGGCGCAATGGGAGAATTCTCAGATAAGAAAAAAGTCTTTAAAGAAATAGTCAGGGTTATCAAGCCAAATGGAAAGGTGGTAATTGGAGATGAATCAATTCCGATTTGGTTAAGAAATACTCAATACTATAATATTCTTCTTAAGACAAATCCCATGTTTGAAGCCAATATTCCTTTAGAGGATATGCCGGTAGAAGCAAGAAATGTAAATGTAAGTTGGGTATTGGGCAGCACGTTTTATCTTATTAATTTCGAAATTGGAATAGGAGAACCTACAGCAAATTTTGATTTTGAAATTCCAGGAGTTAGAGGGGGAACTTACAGAACCCGGTTTGAAGGCCAATTAGAAGGAGTCAAGTTAGAAACAAAAGAAAAAGCATGGGAGTTTGTGAAAGCAAAAGGATTGAATATGCATAACTGGTTAGATGATATTATTAATGAGCAATTAAAAAATAATTCTCAATGAAGCATCAGGAGATGAAGTACGAGTACATGAAGTATCATAAGGAAAGACCTTCTTATGTAGAAGGAATAAAAAAAATGCTTGAGCTGAACTTTAGTGAAGAGGACTACTTCAATCATTTTCCTGCTTTCATTGGACATCTGACTTTGGCAAGGTATCTATCTCTTTATGAAGCGTATAAATTAACAGCAGATGTGGCGGGCCATATTGCTGAAGTAGGGATAGATAAAGGAACGGTGTCTTTGTTGTTTGCAAAATTTATAAAAATTTTCGAACCCAATTCCCTAACTCTTGTACATGGGTTTGATTGGTTTCAGGGAACTAAACCTACTGATGAAGAATCTTTTTTGGAGGAAGGCAGTTATAAAACGGAGGAATTAATTGTAAATAAATTAATCAATGCAAATGGTTTAGAAAACATAATTCACGTTCATAATTTAGACGCTACTAAAGATTTCCCTGGCTTTTTCAATCAGCCTGAAAATGCCCATTTGCAGTTTAAACTTGTTTTTCTGGACTGTGGAATATATGATGTGGTTGCTGAAAGCATAAAACATTTTTGGGAAAGAATAACTCCTGGCGGAATTTTAGTCTTAGACCATTATAGTTTTGAACAAGCACCTGGCGAAATGCGGGCCATCAGGGAATTACTTCCTAAAGTAAAATGGAAACAATTTCCATTTGGATGGATGCCTGCTGCGTATGCAATAAAGGAATGACATTGACAGAATCTAATAATAATAATTCTATTCCCTTAGTCAGCATATGCTGCGTAACTTATAACCATGAGAATTACATCAAGCAATGTCTTGATGGTTTTGTAATGCAACAAACGAATTTTTCTTTTGAAATACTTGTACATGAAGATGCTTCAACCGATAATACTGCCGCAATTGTAAAGGAGTATGAAACAAAGTATCCTCATTTATTTAAATGTGTATACCAAGTCGAAAATCAATTTTTAAAACAAAATACGTTGACCAATATTTTATTTCCAATGTCAAAGGGAAAATATATTTCACTATGCGAAGGTGATGATTACTGGACAGATCCCTACAAATTACAAAAGCAGGTAGATTTTTTGGAGCTGAATAAACTTATAGTAGGGTGTTTTCACGACGTATCAACTGTTGATAAAAATGGCAAAATAATAAAAGACAATTATCATGAGTCACATAAGACTACGTATAATCAAGTAGACAGTTTGGCACATGGAGGAAGTTATGCTACCTGCTCATTGGTATTCAGATCACTGGCCATAAAAAATATTCCATACT
The DNA here is from genome assembly GCA_038217255.1 of Bacteroidales bacterium. Taxonomy (GTDB): domain Bacteria; phylum Bacteroidota; class Bacteroidia; order Bacteroidales; family Prolixibacteraceae; genus Draconibacterium. The sequence goes on from JBBQPP010000002.1 coordinate 15,310, forward strand.
GGTTTATTAAAGCCTGTTCTGACTATGCAGTAGATTTACTAATTACTGAATTTGGTGACATAGCTTATATAAGTGAGAATATGGGTGCATATCGGATACATGAAGGTGGAGTCTGGCAAGGGAATAAAACACATCTTAATATGGAGACAGTAATATTGAGATATAAAGCTTGTTTGGAAAATCCGAAGTTTAAAAAAAATTATGGAGATTTTTTTTATAAAAAAATAAGTGACGTATCTCTTTCACTTACAAAGCACTATAAGGCCGAACAAAATTTTTCGAAAAGCTTGAAATATGCAATAACTTGTTTTTACTACACTCAACCGAAAAATTCTAAATTCTTTACCAATGTCTTTGTTCCAATAGTTAATATGAAGTTCAAATCTATATTTAAAAAAATGAGATTTCCTATTTTCAAAATCAAACAATTGATAAAAAGGAGCATTAATGCAATAGGCTATGACATTCATACCATAAGGAAGCCGGAAATAAAAAAGCCTGAAATTAAATTAGAGGATGTCACTGAGAGGAAAAAGACTTACTACTACCGGGAGGGCTTAAGGTTTGATTGCATTAAAAAATATGATTTTAAAACGATTCTGGATATTGGTGCAAATGAAGGGCTGTTTGCGGGAAAAATAATAACTGTTTTCCCTAATGCAAAGGTGCATTGCTTTGAGCCATTAAAAGAAGCGTTTGAACAATTGAAAAGTGAGTTTCCGGAGCACCAAAATATTACCTTTCATAATTTTGGATTAGGTGACGAAAATAAAACTGTAGAGATTTTTAAAAATGAATATTCTCCTTCATCTTCCTTTTTAAAAATGCTTGATATTCATAAAACCAATTTTGATTTTGCCGTAAAAGTGGAACAGGAGGCAGTCAGCATTAAAAGGTTGGATGAAGTCTTTACAGACGATATCAATAAACCACTTCTTCTAAAAATTGACGTACAGGGCTACGAGAAGTTTGTTTTGGATGGAGCGATAAATGTAATTTCAAAAACCGATGTGATAATCATAGAAACAAGTTTTGTCCCGCTGTACGAAGATCAATCTTTGTTTAATGATATTTATCATTATTTGGAGGATTTAGGTTTTAGTTATTCGGGAAGCATTGAACAATTAACGGCGCCCGAGAGCGGGGAAATCTTACAACAGGATGCTCTTTTTATCAGGAAAAAATAAGCGATCAAAATTTAAATTATTAAAAAATTAGAACGCCTCTCGTTTCCATAATTATTCCTACTTTCAATTCTGAAAAAAGGCTTGAAGAATGTCTGAATAGCATTGTATCGCAAAGATATAAGGATTATGAAATCCTCATAATAGACGGTATTTCCGGAGATGCAACTCTTGAAATTGCAAAAGAATATTCAATAAAATTCCCTAACATTCGCTGGATTTCAGAAAGGGATAAAGGAATTTATGACGCTATGAATAAAGGCATCAGTTTGGCAAAGGGAGATTGGATTTATTTTTTGGGAAGTGATGATAGTTTGTATGCTACAACCACTTTGAGTGACATGCAAAAAGAGTTGACGGGGTATGATGTGGTGTACGGCAATGTCACCAGCCCAAGATTCAATGGCTTATATGATGGGCCGTTTACTAAAGAAAAAATTTACGAGAAAAATATTTGCCACCAGTCAATATTTTTTAACCGAAAAGTATTTAAGAAAATCGGCAGTTTTAACCGGAAGTATAGTTCACATGCCGATTGGGACCATAACTTAAGATGGTTTTTATCCCGTAAGATTAAAAAAAAATACGTAGATATGGTGGTATCAAACTACGCAGACGGAGGTTTCAGCTCGGTAAATGATGAGCCATTCTTTTACAAAATCAAATACTGGAAATATAGTGTGCTTACTAAAAAAGAGATCCCGTTTAAAGATAAAATTAAGATTGCGAAATCAGAATTTCAGAAAGCATTAAGCCAAAAGAGAAGGAGAGATGCAGCCATGATTTTCTTTCAAACTCCTTATTTCCTATTATAGTAGTGATTACGGTTTCAGTTATTATTCCTAATTATAACCATGCACCATTCTTACCACAACGTATAGAAAGTGTGATTAACCAAACCTTCCAGGGTTTTGAATTAATTATTTTGGATGATTGCAGTACAGACAAAAGCAGGGAAGTAATAGAATTGTACCGGCACCACCCAAAGGTGAGCCACGTTATTTACAATACACAAAACAGCGGAAGCACTTTCAGGCAATGGCAAAAAGGCATTAAGCTGGCTAAAGGAGAATGGATATGGATAGCCGAAAGTGATGACTGGTGCGATACCCGTTTTTTGGAAACCCTTACCCAAAAGTTAGCAGATGAAAAGGTTTCAATTGCTTATTGCAGGACTATCAGCGTTACTGAAAACGACCAGCAAAACCAGTATCAATGGGGCGAAGCCATCCAACCGGAAATATGGGCGGCCGATCAAACTTTTGAAGGGAAAGAATTTATTGCATCCTTCCTGAAATACCGGAATATAATACCTAACGCCAGCGCTGTTCTATTTGCAAAAAAATATTTTACTGAAGCCGATGAAGTTCAACAAATGCGTTATACCGGCGACTGGTTTTTATGGATAGTTATTGCCTCAAAAGGGAATGTGGCCTATTCCAGTAAGGCATTGAACTATTTCAGGCGACACGCGGCTTCTACCCGATTTATGAGGTCTTTCGATGAAGAGCGTATTCGTATGCAGGAATATCTCCGGTCAATTAAAAAAGCATGCAGCGTGGCCTCTTCCGGGTTCAGCGCTTTCGATAAAAAATATAACTGGATACTGGATCAATGGATGGAACGGGTTTCCATTTTCGGTATAAAAAAATCTTTATTATCACGGTACCCGCTCCTGTTCAAGGTCAACGCTTACTACCGCTTACTTATTTCTAAAATCTAAGTTCATTTTTTGCCAGGACAGACAAAGCATATAAAGCAGGCTTTTTGCACGATCATTACTCCCGATTACATCAATTATGCATTAGCGGCCCGCAAGTCATTGCTCGATGTTGGAAACAATGTTTCGTTTCATATTTTGATAGCAGGAGAAAGAGACGAACTAAAAGAGCACATCGGAAGTCATTACAGCGGAACCAGCGTTTACTATGCACCGGAGATTTGTACTAACGGTACCGGAAGGGATATTTATAACAAATATTATCACAGTGATACAGATGCTTTCAGGTGGAGCATGAAACCTGTATTTCTGAATTATTTATTAAAAAGAAACTGCGAGAAAGTAATTTATATTGATTGTGATATCTATTTTTTTGGTGATTACCAATTCTTATTTGACCAGTTAGATGAATACAGTGTTCTTATAACACCTCACTGGCGCTCTCCAAACCCACATGCTGACCTCTCAAATTTTGAAACCCTATATACCAGTGGCCTTTATAATGGCGGCTTTATCGGCGTAAATAAAAATGCGACAGATGCCATGAACTGGTGGGCGATGGCCTGCGCATTTATCTGTGTTGTAGATACCCAGAAGGGTATGTTTGTTGACCAGGTGCATCTTAATTTACTACCCATCTATTTTGATAAAGTTGGTATTTTAAAACACAAGGGCTGTAATGTGGCTAACTGGAATATGGTGGAATGTAAACGCTCACTTGCCAGTGACGGGAAGACGGTTGTAATACAAAATAAGTTTCCGATTGTATTTATTCATTTTACTAACAGTACGGTAAGAGGGATATCCTCTGGTGATGATGCTCTCTTAATGCCTTACCTGGAAAAATATTCAGACACAGTTTCCAGCTATTCATTAAAGCCCGGAGCAAAGACTCCTGTAGCCGCAAGGGCCGGTAAGAAAAATGATGTGAGTGTAATACCCGGCAAAATTGAAGATAAGAATGGACAAAAAAATAATATTGCCGAATCAAATAATTTTATCAATACAACTTTCAAAAAATCAAATGCCGATCTTTACCTCGTTAGAAAATCAATCTTTGAGGCGCTGCAAAAAAACCTTGTTCATTTTACAGGCCATCTTTTAGATATAGGCTGTGGCAAGATGCCTTATAAAGATTACATTTTTCAAAATTCATCCATAACCAGTTATACAGGGCTGGATATCGCAACAGCCCTTGAATATAGCTCGACTGTAAAGCCGGACTTTACCTGGGATGGCATTACGATGCCATTTGCGGATGAACAATATGATACCGCATTTGGTACAGAAGTATTGGAGCATTGCCCTCAACCCGGCATAATTTTGAAAGAAGTAAACAGGGTTTTAAAACCAGGCGGTGCTTTCTTTTTTACTGTTCCTTTTCTATGGCCGTTGCATGAAACGCCGCATGATGAATTCCGATATACTCCTTTTGCGTTGGAGCGCATTTTGAAAGAGTCGGGGTTTAGAGATATCGACCTGTCAGCGACAGGAGGATGGCATGCTTCTATGGCGCAAATGCTCGGCCTGTGGATAAGAAGGGCACCTATGACGCCCGGCAAACGAAACATCATAGCAAAGGTGCTGAACCCCATTATCAAAAAACTGATAAAAATAAACCGGTATGAAACCGTGGAATTTAAGAGCGGCCAAATGATTACCGGCCTGTCCGGAATAGCGTATAAATAATGAAAACACTTGCTATTTTTTCTCCCAATGAAAATGCCTATTCAGAAACGTTTATCCGGGCACATAAAAATTTGCCTTTTAATATAAAATATTATTACGGAGGCAGGTTGCCCTCAGCATTGGAAGGTCATCCTGATATGCTGGATATTTCATTTACAGAAAGAGTTAAGAGAAGGTTTGTAAAGGGCTTTAGCTTTGCCGAGAAGAAACTGCTATTTTCTTTACACCATGAAAAGGTTGATTTCGTTTTGGCAGAATATGGCCACACTGCCGCAGAATCTTTACATGTTATCCAACACTTAGGGCTTCCGCTAATAGTACATTTCCACGGATATGATGCCAGCGAGCAAAGCATCGTTGCGGCGTACGGCAAAAGGTACAAAGACGTTTTCAACTACGCTTCAAGCGTCGTAGCGGTATCAAAAAAAATGAAGAGGGATTTATTGGCAATGGGTTGCCCGGAGGGTAAAATAGTGATCAACTATTATGGCCCGAATGACGATTACTTACGCATCGAACCTGCCTATGATAACCTTCAATTTGTATCTGTTGGGAGGTTTGTAAAAAAAAAAGCGCCTCACTTAACTATCCTCGCATTTCAAGAAGTGGTTAAGAAATACCCGGAAGCCAAACTGGTGATGATTGGGGAAGGAGAATTGTTGAGTGTTTGCAGGGAACTGGTTCGTGCTTTACAGCTTGATGATAACGTTTTTTTTAAAGGCATATTAAGTACGAATGACATCGCCGCTGTTTTTAAAAATTCCCTGGCCTTTGTACAGCATTCCATCATTACAGAAACCGGTGATGCTGAAGGAACTCCTGTGGCAGTGATAGAAGCGCAGGCTGCAGGCCTGGCTGTTGTTGCCACCCGCCATGCAGGAATACCGGACGTAGTAATTGATAATGAAACCGGCCTACTCGTTAATGAGCAGGATGTGGCTGGCATGACAGGCGATATGCTCAGAATCATCAAAGAGGAAGGATTGGCAAAAAGATTAGGAGAACAGGGGAAAAAAAGGATTGAGGAGCATTTTTCTATGAACCGGTCTTTGCAAGGTCTACATAAGATAATATTGGCAGCGGCAGACAATAGATAATTGGATACAATATTTTTTAATAATAGTGAGCAAGTTGCAATGGTGCTGTATATCCAAAAATGATTGGCAGCTAATTCGTACCGCTCTTTACCGGAAATTCAAAATATTTAGATTTTGCTGAAAAACTTTGTAAAGAAAGGATTTAATTTATTGGGATTTGAATTAATTCATCTTTCAGCCTATAAGAAATTTGTTGCTTCTTTTCATTTAAAAGAACAGGAATTAAGAGAGTGTAAGGATGTTATGGATCGCATGCATTATATTCTTGCCAGGAATACCCTTTCCGGTTCTGAAAAGTTTGGGCTACCAGGACTTATTCATTTTGCGATTGGAAAAGTAGAAAAATCGAAATCCCAGATATTTCAAGACTTGTTTGTGCTTTATTGCCTGGAGAATAAAACCGGGGGATTTTTTGTTGACTTTGGTGCTACAAATGGCGTGTCTTTAAGCAATACATTTTTGCTGGAAAAAGATTATGGCTGGGATGGGATACTTGCTGAACCCGCACGAACATGGGGGCAAAAGTTAAAAGAAAACAGGAATGTACATATAGAAGATAAATGTGTCTGGTCTGCATCGGGTGAAGTGTTGAATTTTAACGAGACAGAGATGGCAGAACTTTCGACTATTGACACTTTTACAGATGCGGATGCCAACTCAGACAGAAGACAGCATAAGAAGATTTACCAGGTGGAAACCATCTCATTAAAGGATTTATTGGCAAAATATAATGCCCCGAAGATTATTGACTATTTATCAATAGATACAGAAGGCACTGAATTTGAGATCCTTAATGCCTTTGATTTTTCCGAATACCGGTTTAATGTTATTACAGTAGAACACAATTTTACTTCAAACCGGGAGAAAATTTTTGATCTCTTATCCCGTAATGGATATAAACAAGTATTTAAAGAAATCAGTTTGTTCGATGATTGGTATATAAACCTCAGCAGTGGCAATGATTTTAAAAATAGTATCCATCCACTATCATAATGACCTTAGTTGAAAATATCTCTATCATCATCCCTGTTTTCAACGCCGCCGATTTTGTAAAGAAAGCCGTTGAATCTGCCTTAATGCAAGTTGAAACAGGTGAAGTAATATTAATAGAAGACGGAAGCAGCGACAACTCCTTTGAGGTATGCAAGGCGCTGGCCGGTAAATATGATAAGGTAAAGTTATTAAGCCATGCAAACAATTTGAACAAAGGTGCCGGCGCTTCGAGAAATAAGGGTATCGAAAATGCCTCCCGCGATTTTATTGCATTCCTCGATGCAGATGATTATTATCTTCCCCTAAGATTTGGGGCTGAAAGAAAGATATTTGATGATGAGCCAGGCGTGGATGGCGTTTACGGAGCGCTGGGTTTTCATTATTATTCCGAAGAAGCCAAAGAGAAATATAATGAGTTAGGATATAGCAAGCTTACCACTGTTTCCGCAAAAGCCAACCCGCGGGAATTGTTTATGGTGCTTTCCGGCAGGCATCCCACTATAACCGGGCATTTGCATTTGGATACGGTAACAATAAAGCGATCTGCTTTGCAAGATAAAACAGAGAGATTTTCTCATCTTCCTTTACACCAGGACTCCGTTTTTTTAATACAACTGGCCATCAATTGTCACCTGGCTGCGGGTACAATTAATGCGCCTGTGGCCATGCGTGGCGTGCACGAACATAACCGTATTACCACCGCCGGTACAAGGAGCAAGTTATTAATGTGGAAGGCACTTTATAACTGGTCAAAGAAAACTTCTCAAAGCCCATTAATTTCAAGCGTTTTTAAAGTGCCCTTAATAAAAGAAAAGATATTTTCGGCGTCCCGGATCAAAGGCTTTTTTTTATTGGCCTGGTATGGCCTTACCAATCATGAATTTGCCAATCATACATATTATTTCAATCCCTGTTCTATTTATGTTTTTAAGAAATATTACGGGGTGCTTGTAATCATCGGCAAGGAAAGAATCATGAAATTTTTATTCAACGCGGAGTCTTCCTGTCATGAAGCCGAATCAGGTATTTTAAAAGCATTGGGCCGGCATGCAGGTTAGTCAACCCTTAGTCTCTATCATTATACCTGTGTATAACCGTGCACATTTATTGCCGGAAACTTTAGAGTCAGTACAGGTGCAAACGTATCCAAATTGGGAATGCCTGGTAGTTGATGATTTCTCGACTGATGACACCAGGAAAGTAATTAATGAGTTTTCATTAAATGATCAACGCTTTACTTACCTGCAAAACCAGCATGCAAAGGGGGCACCCGGCAGCAGGAACACCGGGCTGGAATATGCGAAGGGAGATTATATTTCATTTTTTGACAGCGATGATACACTGTTACCAAAATATATTGAAAATAAAATCAAGTATTGTATTGATAGAGAGGGGTTGGATTTAGTGATCAGTTTGTCAATGAGAATGGAAGATGGCAATGAAACTTTTTATATCAATGTGCCCACGAAAATCCATCCGTTGGTACGGTTTTATTCGTTACACCCGGTAGTTGATATTCCATGGATCAATTCCACTCTTATTAAGAAAGCATTTCTTTTAGAAAATAATATACGCTGGGATGAAACAGTTAAGCGATACCAGGATATACAATTTAATGTGGGCATGCTGTCTAAAAATCCTTCATTCGTTTGGTCAACCAGCAATTTTGATAATTACTGGATCTATCATTCAAACGCGGATAGCATTGGCAGTTTAAAATATGATGAAGCAGCGATTACAAAAAAACTGATTGAAGTATATTGGGATAACCTGCAGCGTGCTGCCGTTGATGATGGAGTCAAGAAAGAAGTGAACAGGCAATACCACGCCCAACTGGTTTCTTTCTGTGACCAACTTGCTTACGATGCTCAGAAAGACGATAGTTTTTTTTCGTTTATTAAAAGTAAATCACATTTTACTTCATTTGACTTAAACCTTTTGAAAAGAAGATTAAGTTTTAGAATAAAATTGCCCATTGGGTTAAGCCAAAGAATTCACTGGAAGATGATCAGGATGTACTTTGATTTTTTTTATCAGCCGGTTGTGAAGGAAGGGCATTATTTAAAGGAAAGTACGCTTCCAACGCATTTGCCCTGCGCAGTTTATAGCTAAACAAATGCCCGCAGTTTCCATCATTACCATAAATCTAAATAACAGCAAAGGTCTGCAACAAACCATGCAAAGTGTGTTTGCGCAAACCTTTCCTGACTATGAATACATTGTGATTGATGGAGCCTCGGAAGATGGAAGCAAAGAATACATAGAACAACACGCAGAAAAATTAACGCACTGGATTTCTGAAAAGGATAGTGGGATTTATAATGCTATGAATAAGGGAATAGCCAGGGCAAGGGGTGAATACCTCTTGTTTTTAAACAGTGGCGATTATTTCTACAATCCTGAAAGTTTACACCTTCTGTCTAAAAAAACCGGTGACAGGAAAATTGTTTATGGCAATGTTTTGGTAAATGAAAAAGATGGTAAAGAATGGGTATATAAATTTCCGGATGAACTCAGTTTTGGATTTTTTAATTATACAAATTTGCCACACCAGGCTACCCTTATTAAAAAAGAGCTCTTTCAAAAAATTGGATTGTATGATGAAAGATATAAAGTGGTGTCTGACTGGAAATTTTGTATGGATGCCATTTGTAAGTATAACTGTACCTACCAGCATGTGAATGAAACCATAGCTGTATTTAATACAGGAGGTATAAGCACTAACCCGGAAACCAAGGAATTGATTGCGAATGAAAGAGAAGATGTTTTTAAAAATGGTTACGTCTTATTTATGAGGGAATACAAAGAATATTTCCAGATAAAATCTGAGGTAAATAATTATAGAAATTCCAGAATGCATCAGTTTGTAAATAGAATAATTACATCGGCCTGGTATAAGCGAATTAAAAGGTAGCCTGGATTTTTGAAATTTAATAAGCGCAGAATAAAGAATAGGGTTGAATGTTGATTTGAATATACCGGCGAATCTTTTACTTAGAATAAAGGGCCTTACTTACTTAGGTAAGTATAAATAAATATGAGAAGAAAAACGGCTTTCCTCGTTTGTTACTTAAATAGAACCTTACGCTATGGTAAATCTAAAAGCAGGTTGCTGCAGTTCATTGTCATAAGAATAAGAACTTATTTAAAAAGATATATCCGTGCCAATATCGACTTTATTAATCAAATGGGTGAAGTGGAAATAAAACTAAGGCGTGCAGGCAAAATGAAATTAAGTACCAATGATTATATCGACCGTTGGTTGTTCACAGGAGATGCCTATGAACCGGAAACGGTTGCGTTGATTGAAAGTTATCTAGAAAGGGGCGATAACTTTTTAGACATTGGGGCAAACATTGGATATTTTTCGTTGATCGCTTCACGAAAAATAGATAAGGATGGTATTGTGTATGCTTATGAACCTACGCCCCTAACGATTAAAAGATTAGAAACAAATTTGGCTTTGAATAAGATAACGAATGTAAAAGTTGTAGAAAAAGCGGTGTCTAATAAAAATGAAATAGTAACATTTAGAACCCCATGTGATGTTGTGAGAAATAGCGGACGTTCATCCATGAGAAGTATAGAAGAAAACTTTTCAGAATTTAAAGTAGAAACAGTAACTATTGATTCCATGTTGAATCAATTGAAAAAAATTCGTTTGATAAAAATGGATATTGAAGGTGCAGAAGGGTTGGCTTTGGAGGGAATGCAAGGTTTATTGGAACGTGACAGACCGATAATTATAATGGAACTCTCAGATGCCTATTTAAGACAAATGGGTTATTCGTCAGAATTGGTTTTGATTTTTTTGAGAGATAATAACTATAACGTTTATTCGACGTCGGATCTCGAAAATAAAATTGACCTAAGTGTTTATTTAGATAAATTTCAATGCGATATTTTATGTCTTCCTTATTAGAGAAATGAAAATTGCCATTCTCACAAGGCCTGATTTCCGCAGTCCCAGAATTCTTGCAGATGCGCTACAAATGCAATTGGGGAAGCAAGGCAGAGAGGTTGCAATATTTTACGAGATCAGTCTTTTAAACAGGTTGGTTTCTTTTAAAAACAGTAAGCTTAATTTTCATTTTTGGCTAAAAAGAAAGCTGCAACATTTTTTCCGGGATGCTACCCTTTTTAGAAAATTAAAAAGCTTTGATGTAGTCATTATAAGTGAATGTACCCCTAACGGATTTACAAGGAGATTGTATAATGTTGAAAAGTTCAAGAGGATCATCAACAAACCGGTTGGATTTTATGAAGTTTATTACCTTGGAAATGCACCAACGAAAATTGCTTCTTTGACGAAGAACGATGATGCCTTATTTGAAAGGTTTGACTTTCATCTTTCTATAACTGATGTTGCGGAGATAAAAACTTTGCCTTCTAAAAACTGGTATCCAATCGGTATCTATGCAGAATCATGGAATCTAAAACCCACTCCAAAAAAAGAGCTTATCGCCATAGTAGATTTCATGCAACCCGGCTATGAGAAACATAGGGAGATAGAAATTTGGGCATTAAACAAAGCGGGTATCAAATATATTTCTTTGGAGAAACAATATTCGTTTGAAGAGATTCGGGGTATTTATCAACAAGGTGCCATTTTCTTTGTTCAATTTCCGGAAGCCTTTGGCGTTTCAATCTTGGAATGCCTTTGTTGCGGTGTACAGATTTTTACAAAAGAATCGTGGTGGCCTATGTCGTGGAGACTAAATGAAAACCCGCAGGTACATGGAGAAGGAATTTATCCGCCATGCTTTACCGTGTATGATAATGAAGAAAAATTAGTAAATGAATTGATGGTGTTTAAAGAAAATTATAATTTGACAGAAACTCCGAAAAAGGTGTTTGACATCTTCCTGGCGCATTACCCCCAATTTTATTATGGAAATGAAACTGAGTTGAAGAGGCTGATGCAGTCTTTAAGTAAGGGTCGGGACGCTTGAGCGGCCTGAACCGGTGTTATGGAAAAAGAATTAATATCGTTCAGGCCTCCGGAAGACAAGTGAGTCGTCCGGCATGGCGAAAGTCATTGAAGCCAAGTGAGCCGACCGGCCTGCGGCGCCACGTTGTGCTGAATCATTGTTAAGAAATATTCGCTCAGATACACGAAAGGCGAGCGTTCCTAACTAATGAAATCGTTCAGGCCGCTGAAAAGCAAGCGTTCCGAACGTTGAAATCGTTCAGGCCGCTGAAAAGCAAACGTTCCGAACTAATGAAATCGTTCAGGCCGCTGAAAAGCAAGCGTCCCGACCGTTTACCAAATCGAACTTTATGAATTTTCTTTTAGATGAAGTTTACCATATTTATAACCGGGGAAACAATAAACAATTGATTTTTTTCAATGCCGGAAATTATTTATTTTTTATAAGAAAATTACGGGATCAAATAGCTCCCTATTGTGATATACTTTGCTGGTGCTTAATGCCTAATCATTTTCATTTAATTATCTGTGCGAATAAAGAATCTTGTAAAGAACGTTTATCATTTGGAAATAAATCTATGCAGGAGCTATCGTATAGAACTGGAATTTTATTAAGTTCCTATTCGCAGGCAATCAATAAACAAAATAAAACAACCGGCTCCCTGTTTCAGCAGAAGACACATTCCAAAATGGTTACCGCAGCTACAGATCAAAATAAGGGAGGGAATTACCTCATTAATTCTATGCATTATTGCCATCAAAATCCTTTGAGAGCGCAGTTAGTCAAAAAAATGGAAGACTGGCCTTATTCATCATTTTTAGATTATTGCGGTTTGAGAAATGGAACACTCAGTAACAAATCTTTGTTAATGGAATTATCAGGTTATGATCTGCAGAATTTTTATAACGATAGTTATCGTATAGTTGATGGTTTAGATGAGAAAGACTTTCTGTGATGCTGAAATCGGGTCGGGACGCTAAATCGACCTGAACCGTTTTCGTTTAGGTAAGTATCCCTAACTAATTAAATCGTTCAGGCCGCTAAAAGGCAAGCGTCCCGCCCGTCTCAACAACAAAAAAGATCACCACTTTAAATGCCGGGTAAAAAAATACTTTTTATTTCGCCTACACCTACACACCCGGCTAATGCCGGTAACAGGGTACACATTATGGCACTTTCCAAACTGTTGAAAAAGCATGGCTTTGATGTGTCGTTTTTATATATGGCTTTTGAAAACTTTGATAAAGACAAAATGGCTGAATATTGGGGCGACAGGTTGCATATAATAGGAAAGGAAATGCTGAATGACAAAGGGCCTTTGATTCGGTTTTATTTTAAAAGGTCTGTTGAAAAACTAAGGAAACTTAGACGCTATGTACAGCAAAAAGCAGGAATGGTCACAAAGGATCAGTTCAAATATAATAATGAAGTTGACGGCTATTTCCCCCGAAATATAAAAAAAAATATACGGGACTTACAAGCTGCGCAACATTTTGATATTGTTATTTGCGAATATGCCGCCATGTCTAAGGCGCTCACCTTTTTTGACGATAGTGTTTTTAAAATATTGGACACGCACGATGGATTTACGGACCGGTTCAATGTGTATTTAAAAAATAATTTAACACCAGATTGGTTTACATTTTATCGAAGCCAGGAGGGCAAAGCTTTACAAAGGGCTGACCTGGTAATAGCAGTGCAGGATGAAGAAAAAGTTTATTTCAGCAATCTTACAAAAAGTAAAGTAATCCGCTACTGTACGGTTTACGAGCCTCAAAAAATGCCAGCCAGGACATTTGAAAAGAAGCTCTTATATTTTGCTTCCAATAACCTGATCAATAATATCACTTTAAAGAATTTTGAGACTGAAATACTGCCGCTAATAAAAAGCAAACACCTGGATGTACAATTATTGGTAGGAGGAAGTATTTGTAACAGTTATGTGCCTTTAACTGAGCGTACGCATCTCACAGGCATGGTTGATGACCCATCGGATTTTTATAGGGGTGGTGATATTGTAATCAACCCGGAATATAGCGGTACCGGGTACAAAATAAAGACTATGGAAGCGCTGTGTTATGGAATGCCCATGGTGTGCACAAGCATTGGTGCTGTAGGATTGACGGAGCCTTATAACGAACATTTTTTAGTTGCCAACAATTCAGAGGATTTTGCAGCCTCGGTAACCCGGTTACTGGAGAGTGAGGAGTTAAGAAAGGCAACTTCTTTAAAAGCGGAGGATTGGATAAGGAATATGAAAGAAACAGTTACCAATAACTTGTTAAGTAATATCCCCGTTGCTTAATTTCTGTAATGAGACACTGCCGGGTACACGAACTATTTTTCAAACGAGGCTTGTTGATTTTAATTGAATAGCGGCTATTATACCTATTTTGTTGCCTGCTGACCGTAAAAAGATATTACTGATTTGTCCTTATGATAGTATCTATCCGCCACTGAATGGCGGCATGCAGCGATGTTTTCATGTGCTCCATCAACTGGCTAAGCATTTTGAGTTGACGGCTATAATTCACCAGGATAAAAAAAGTTTTATGAGGTGTGTTGAAGAATACCCGGCAATAAAATCGGCAGCAGTATTTAGTACGAGTGAAGTAGCAACACGTGACCTGTTTAAACTACTTCCAACAAAATTTGAAAAAGCTTTCAGATACCGCTGGCAAAAAAAGCAATTGAAGGGACCAGCCGATGGAAATTTTTTATTGTATTATCCCATATTGACCCGGCTTCTTACATCACAAAAATTTGATGGAATAATGTTGGAAAACCGGCCAACGCTGAATGCAATAAGTGTAATAAGGAAATATGATAGAGAAGTAAAGATCATTTTTAATGCGCATAATGTAGATAGCGATCTTGCAAGGCAGGCGCTTTTAAAGGGTGAAGTATCACGTGATGTACAACAACAGATTTTTAATACAGAAAGTAATCTCCATCAACGAATAGATGCGCTCCTTACCTGCAGCGAAGAGGATAAGGATATGTTCGACAAAATGAACCAGGGAAAATTGCCAATAGCAGTAGTTCCGAATGGTATGATTATTCCCGGGACACTTTATGATAACGGGGTAAGACTTACAGTGCCGCAATACATTCTTTTTTGCGGAAGCCTTTCATCAGTACCCAATGCTGAGGGGCTGTATTGGTTTTGTAATAAAATCTGGCCAATGGTAATTAAGGAATTCCCTGTCCTCAAATTACTGGTGGTAGGCAGTGGAATACTTCCCGAAAAATATAAAGATGTTATTGATACCGGATCCATAGAAATGTTGGGAACGGTGCCGGATGTGAAGCCATACTATAATAAATCGGCAATAGCCGTCGTACCTCTATTAACAGGAAGCGGAACGAGGTTAAAAATCTTAGAAGCAATGGCGTTGGGCGTTCCGGTGATATCTACCACTATCGGCGCAGAAGGAATCGAATACACAATTGATTCAGATATTATTATTGCCGATGAGGAAAAATTCTTTGCAGAAAAAATTATTGAGTTGTTGCACCACAGGGACAAAAGGCTTTCGATGGCAAACAATGCCAGGAGGCTGGTGGAGTCGAATTATGACTGGGACCTGGTAGGTAATAAAATGGCGGCTTTCATAAACAGGGATCACTGATTTATGTTTTTATAAGCCTTTATATTGATCCGTTCATTCATACATCAAGGCTTCGAAAATAAAAGTACATGTTAGAAACATTAAAAGAAATTTTCCGGCTTGGCACTATCGAGACAAATTCCAACGGCGACAGGATGGAATTAAACTCCCATACAAAAGAGCCACAGGGATTGTTTCTTCAAAAAGTATTTGACAAAGTAAAGCCACAAAAATCGCTGGAGGTAGGCTTTGCTTTGGGTATTTCCACTTTATTTATTTTAGAGAAATACAGGGAACTTGACGCTGCGGATAAATGCCATATTATTATAGAGCCTTTTTCATGGGGCGATGCCGCGATACATAATATAAGGAAAGAAGGGCTGGAAAAATATGTTGATATACGAAATGATTTTTCACATGTAGTAATACCCTCGTTATTTTTAGATAAAGAGAGGATTCAATTTGCATATGTGGATACTACAAAAGTTTTTGATACCGTATTGCACGATTTTTATTTCATTGACAAAATTCTGGATGTTGGCGGGGTTGTCGTCTTTGACGATGCCACAATGGGCGGCATAAGCATTGTAATGCGGTTCATAAATTCCCTGCCTCATTATGAAATAATGGACAAATATGAAAAAACAGACGTAAGCCGTGCTTTTAAAATAGGACGATCTGTATTCGAGAAAGCCATCGCCCTTATTCCATTTAAGGAGAAATATCTTCCTTTTTATTCCTTGAAGACTTCATCTCAACTTGGCCTGGACTATAACGCCATTGCCTTTAGAAAGACTGCGGAAGACCCTCGTAAATGGGATTGGGACAAACCATTTTAAATGTGTCGCATCTGTGAAAAAATATTCAGCCATAATAACCTGATATAGCTCTTATGAAAAACGGCGGACAACTGACCCTGATTCCCACGAGCGGACTGGCTAACAGGTTACGGATAATTGCGGTTGCGATTAAGCTTGCCCGCGAGTCAAATAAAAAACTTTGCGTTTATTGGCAAAGTGATCAATACCTGAATGCGGATTATGAGGATCTATTCGAACTGCCTGAAAATATCAGGATAACAAAGCCTCCTTTAAAATTTGCTGTTTGGTTCAGGATAAAATCACTTTCTCCAAGACTCCAGCAACTGAGTGACCAATACCTGCGATTATTCCATTTTGATTTTCTTTTTTTAGACAGCATGTCAAAATTAGTTTGGCATAATAAAATTAATTTGCAAGACGAGGTAGATAAATCTACCAACGTATTAATGGTCAGTTGCCAGGAATTCAATTATTTTAAATCAGAAGATTATCAATTATTTGTACCCAAGGCCGCCCTGCAAAAAAAGATTGATGCATGCTCAGCAAAATTCAATGACAATACCATTGGCATTCATATCCGGTCAACAGATAATAAAGATTCAATAAAGAATAGCCCGTTTCAGCTTTTTGCAGCGAAGATTGAAGAAGAAATTATTTTAAATCCCGGTGCTACATTTTTTCTGTCAACCGATAATAAAAGCTATCAAGATATCCTGATGAAGAAATACGGGAGTAACATAATACTTTTTAATGATAAAGAATTTAGCCGTAATAAAACACAGGGAATCAAGGATGCTGTTGTTGACTTGTTTTGCTTATCCAAGACTTCCAAAATTTACGGATCTTATTTCAGTTCTTTTTCTGCAGTTGCCGCACGAATAGGCGGTATACGTAATGAAGTGTTAAGAAAGGAAGTTTCCGATAATTAGAATTTTATTGAAACGGCGGGATATAATTTTCCATTTAAAAAAATATGCGTGAGCTTCTTCGAAAGTAAAATAAGCGGATTGAAAAGAAGACTTCGCTGTATAAGATATGGCATGTTCTATTTTAGAAATGCAGATTTTGACATTCCCAATTCTCTGCTTATAAACGGAGTAAGGAAGAAATTACATTTTAATGATTTGAATGCTGATGAATTTATATCCATTTGCATAAACGATTGTTATCATTTAAATGACTTAAAAAAGCAGTTAAAAAAAGTAAATTCAATTGTTGACATAGGAGCGAACCAGGGAATGTTTTTGATTGCCGCCCGTCAAAATTTTCCTGATGCACGAATTACTGGTTATGAGCCTAACATTCAATTACAAGATGTTTTAAATTATAACGCCAGTCAATTGGGTTGTGAGGTATTTTATGAGGCAGTAATGAAAAATGATTGTAAAGTTTCTCTCAATTTGCAAGAATCTGACCTGGCCACGACCGTTTCAGAATCGGAGTCCGGCTCTGTTTCCGGCACCTCTTTTAAAAAAGTAATTAAAAGGGCAGGTATAATTGATATTTTGAAATTGGATTGTGAGGGTGCCGAATGGGAGCTTTTAGAAGATATTGATTCATGGAAGAATGTAAAAGCAGTTACATTAGAATATCATCTATGGAATGTGCCTGGAATAAATCACAGCGATATGTCTTCTAAATTGAAGAATATAGGGTTTGAAATAATTGCTCATGCCGTCTTATCAGAAGATCAGGGCCTACTTGCCGCCACTAATGAAAATTTTTTAGGTTGATGAATAATGAATTGTCACTGCCCTTAGTGAGTGTATTAATGACCTCTTTCAACAGGGAGAAATTTATTGCGGAGGCAATAGAAAGTGTTTTGAATTCAACTTATCAAAATTTTGAATTAATAATAGTAGATGATTGTTCACAAGATAAGACGGTTGACATTGCCAAAAGCTTTGCCGCAAAAGATGACAGAATAAAAATTTATGTAAATGAAAAAAACCTGGATCAATTTCCAAACAGGAATAAAGCAGCTTCTTATGCGAAGGGGAAATACATAAAGTATCTTGATTCTGACGATACTATTTATGATTGGGGATTGGAATATTGTGTAAGCATGATGGAAAAATACCCGGAAGCAGGAATGGGAATTTTGAAATTGGAGAAGAAGATAACAGCAGAATATATGGATTCAAAAGAGGTTATCAATATCAATTTTTTTACTTGTCCCCTGCTTAATATTGGCCCTTCGGGTACGATGCTAAGGAGGGAAGCTTTTGAGCAAATTGGCAGATACAAACCCGATTATGGCGTTCCTTCTGATATGTATTTTAATTTAAAAATGGCAGCAACTTTTCCTATTGTTTTATTGGAAAAAGTTTTCTTTTTTTATAGGGTGCATGACGGACAGGAATTTAAAAATAAATACAGTTATGTCTGCTTTAATTATAAATACGTGCGTGATGCAATGCTTATACCCGCATTCCCCTTAACCAGTATTCAAAAGAAATCTATTTTAAAAAGAGCCAAAAGATCCTTTATAAGAACCTTTGTGCAGTATGTGAAAGAAACCGGTGAAGTACGAAAGGCTATTAAAGCAATCCATATTTCCGGAATTGGCATTACAGGATTTTTAAGAGGAATTATTAACAGGTAAACAGTTTTAGATGGACGATTTTCCATTAGTTTCTATAGGCATCCCCAATTACAACTATGCTCACTATATTTTGGAATGTTTGGGTAGTGTGGCCAATCAAACATATCAGCATATTGAATTAGTAATCGTTGATGATCTCTCAACTGATAATTCAATAGAAGTTATTGACAAATGGATAAGAAATTATACAGGGAATATCAAAATTAATTTTATTAAAAATAATGCTAACGTTGGCCTTACTAAAGTCTGCAATATCATTTTAAAAAATGCAAAAGGGAAATATTTTCAGACTTTGGACGCCGATGATTTGCTTTTGCCAAATAAAATTCAACAGCAGGTAGGTTTACTTTCAGGCAAGGAAAACACGGCGTTGGTTTATTCAAATATTGGCGTGATTAATCAAGCCGGTCAAATGATTGAAAATGATTATTTAAACAGGATAGGCTACGATAAAAATAATATGCCCAACGGAAAAATACATGAGGCATTATTTAATTTCAATTTTATTCCCTTGCCATCTGTTTTAATTAATACTGCGATGGCCCTTGATGCAGGAGGCTTTGATGAAACTTTACAAGTGCAGGATTATTATTTATGGCTAAAACTTTCACGAAAGCACAACGTATTATACGTGCCTGAAAATACAGCGCTTTACAGAGTTCATCAATCATCCATGTCGAACAACTCCAATACAAATCCCAAAAGCATTGAGAGTGTATTAACTATTAAATACCGTTATTATCATGAGGCTAATGATGCTGTCAAAAAACAGATAAAAAAGAATATTCATTTTTCCTCAGTTTATTTATATGAGCACAAGATTCCGTCTGCACCGCTTTGGCTAAAAAGAGATTTTTTATTAAACCCGGGATTAAAATCGTTTGGATATTTTATCGCCATCAATTTAGGAATCCCGTTTTCATGGTTTGGCGCGATAAAGAAAAGAATGAATAAAAAAGTTTGAATGGCTAACAGGATTTTAGTTTTCTTTTTTAAAATACTACGCAGGCTTCGTCGAACATTCAACAAGTTTGTTCTTCAAAACAGGATCACTTCTTATTATTACCTTTCCAACAAACGCTTCAAGATTGACAAAGGTTTTACTGCGGGACCGCAATTTTCTATCCACACCGATTTGTCTGAAACAGCGGTTTGTATTGGTAAGCATGTAACGGCCCGGGAAAATTTTCGTATCAGGATGGGGAATAGCGGACAATTGATCATCCGGGAAAATTGCTTTTTTAATAATAACTGTTCGATCAATTGCCTCGGCACCATTGAAATTGGAAATAATAACCAATTTGGTGAAGGAGTACTTTTTTACGATCATAACCACCGCTATGCGAATAAGAGCGAACTAATTTCAGGACAGGGATACAATGTAGGGACGATCAGGATAGGAAACAACTGTTGGATAGGATCCAATGTGGTGATCTTAAAGGATGTGTCCATAGGAGACAATGTGGTTATTGGTGCCGGCTGTGTTATATATAAATCAATAAGTTGTGAATCAATAGTTGTTAATCACCAAAATCTTACCATAACAACACGTTTATAAGCCAGATTAAAATAGCAGAGAATTGTTTGGAGATAACTATTTTTTGAAATTCATTTGTAGTTTACATTGAAAATATTACTGCTACTTGGACGATACCTGCCGCATAAAAATGGCGGTATCGAGAATTATAGTCACCTGTTGTCAACTCTTCTGTTACAGAGCAATCACACAGTAGAAATTGCCATCCTGGAAAGCCCGGAATCAGCACCTTATTTTTATGATGATGTAAAAATTAATGTTTTAAATGGCAGTTTCGAAAAATTCAAAGTTTTATTACAAGAAAACCAATATGACATTTGTCATTTCCAGGAGTATTCAGCGTTTGGTGGTATAGAAATGTTTTGGTTAAAAGAAGCTGCGCAATATTGTAAGAAGGTTTTTTTCACCTTTCATCTTCCTTATTTCACCTGTTACAAAAATGATTTCCGATATTTTGGCATCGAAGATTGTAATGAATTTTCAGCACCCGAAAGATGTGTAAAATGTGTGATTGCTACCCGGTTGAATTATAAGAAGGCAACGGCTGTAAACCTTGCCAATGCCGGCATTCAACTTGTAATTCCATTTTATTTAAAAACGAATAAGGCCAACAAGCTGAAAGAGGCAATTCAATTAAATATCCATCAATTAGACGAATTGGTGATAATCTGCGATAAAATTTTCATAATAGCTGATTGGTTTAAGAAAATTATAAAGGTTAGCGGATATGCTTCACCTCATTTCAAGCTGATTCCACCGATTGTGAGACCAGCGTTTTATATACCTCAAAAGTTTCAAAAGCCATTAAAACATAAACTACTTTTTGCAGGAAGAGTTGAACACCAAAAGGGGCTTCTTTTGTTATGCAAAGCCATGAAAATTATTAAAAGGAAAAGTATCCGGGTGGATGTTGTTGGAAACAAAGTAGATGAAAAATATTTTTTTGAATGTGAAAAGAATTTTGCTTTTACTTATAAAGGCCCTGTTCAAAGAGAAGAGTTATTGTCTAAATTACCTGACTATGACTTTTTGGTGTTACCAAGTGTTTTTACCGAAATGTATTCTATGGTATTGCAGGAAGCGCTTATCGCTCACGTTCCTGTGATAGCATCCGCAGCAAAAGGGAATATTGATGCTATTAATGAAGGCAAAAACGGATTTCTTTTTAATTACGATGATCACAAGGATCTGGCAAGAGTGGTTGATAAAGCCTATGACCTGTTAGAGAATAAATGGGTACCTGAGTTTCAGACGCCTAATAATTACGAGAATGATTTGAAAGAAATACTTTCTTATTACAACTGAGGATTGATAAGATTCGTTCATTAGAAGTTAGATGTAAATCCTAAAAAGTTTAGAATAAGTATTGAAGATATTATTAGTAATTGGAAAATATTTGCCAGACAACAGAGGCGGAATGGAGATTTATAGTCACTCACTGGCTAAACTTTTGCTGCAAAATGGCCATAATGTGGAAGTAGCCATTCTTGATCGCGGTAAAACCAGTGACTATATTTTTGAGGACGTTCACATCATTTCTTTGAAAGTGGATTTAGAAAATTTCTCTTCATTCCTGCAGCAAAAAAATTATGATATCTGCCACTTCCAGGAGTATCATGGCCATCGTGGAATTAACACCGCATGGTTTACACTAGCAAAGCAGCATTGTAAAAAAGTATTTTTCACTTTTCACCTTCCATATTTAACGTGTTATAAAAATGATTTCAGGTATAAGGGGCTTACAGATTGTGATGATTTTTCCTTACCCCAGCGATGTGCAGAATGTATTATAGCTACGAAATTACATTACATGCCGGGTTCCCATTTAAGTGCTTATAATCTTGGAGTAGACCTACTGGCTTCTGTCTTAAAAAAAACAAGTAAAATCAAAAAGCTTAAAGGCAGAATTCAATCCCGAAGAGACGATTTGGATGAATTGATAAAATGCTGTGATCAGATTTTTGTTTATGGTAAATGGTTTAAAGAGCTTTTAAAAAAGAATGGGTACCATTCAGCTACAATCAAACTCATTCCTCATTTAATAAAATCGGTTTCTGATAAGACCAAACGAGATAAGCCGGGCATAAAAAATAAGATTTTATTTGCCGGCAGGATTGAAGAACAAAAGGGTCTTCACTTGCTTTGTGAAGCAATGAATTTAATTTCAAATAGAAAAATTGAACTAGATGTTGCAGGTAATAAAGTGGATAACAAATATTTTGAAGATTGTGCCAGGAAATTTCCTTTTAACTTCCTGGGTTCTTTAAGTCGTGACCGGCTATTATCTATATTAAAAGATTATGATTTTCTGATATTACCAAGCGTGTTCACAGAGATGTATTCACTTATAATAAGGGAAGCATTTTATGAACAGTTACCTGTGATTGCGTCAGCAGCAAAGGGAAATATTGACGTAATCAGCGAAGGCAAAAGCGGATTTATATTTAAGTACAACGATCCCAAAGACCTGGCAAGGGTAATTAATGCCGCTTATTCTTTAAAACAAAATGGATGGCAACCAGCGTTTGAAAAAGGCGATGCACACCAGGATGATCTTAATGAAATCCATTCCTATTATTCATGACCAAAACACCTGGTTCCCCGATTGTAATTATTCATTTTAATCCTTTAGAAAGATATCCGCCGGTTACTAATTTGCTGAATTTTTTGAGTGTCAAATCAAAAAGGCAAATTATAGTTGTAAGCACATGTAATGCGCGGCACAGCGGTTTAAAAAATTATGAAAAAAGGACCGAAAATATAATTATAAAAAGAAGCCGCCACGTTAATTCATCTTCTGTTTTACGCCTGTTTAATTATTTTTTATTCTATAGCAAGTGTCTTTATTTATTGATAAAACACCGGCCTAAATCGATTTTGTACTTCGAAACTATTTCATCTTTGGCCCCGCTCTTTTACAAGAAAATAAAAGGACCCAAAGTAAAACTACTTGCACATTATCATGAATACACCAGTGTGCATGAGTATAAGCACAATATGCGTTTAGTGACATTAATGCATCAAATGGAAACCAGGATGTATCCATGGGCTTATAGCTGGATATCACAAACGAATGAGGTACGTTTGGAAAAGTTTATCAATGACAATGGGCTCGAAAAAATTGATCAACCTGTTTTCCACACCATGCCGAATTATCCATCAAAGTATTGGGCAAAGAGAAAAGCGGTATTCAATAGTACTGATAAAATCCGGTTGGTATATGTGGGTTCTTTAGGGTACGATACCATGTACTTGCAGGAATTAGCGGACTGGGTAAGGAAGAATAAGGATTATATGTCTCTTGATTTTTATGCCTATAATATCGATGAAAGGGCAAAGCAATTTTTGCAAGAGCAAAATGACAATTGCATTCGATTTCACGGCGGATGCGATTATAACGAGCTGCCGGAAATTCTTAAAGACTATGATGTTGGCTTATCAATCTATAAGCCCGTTTCGGACAACTGGATTTATAATGCACCCAATAAAATATTTGAATATCTCGCCTGTGGCTTAGATGTATGGTTTTCCAGAACCATGACCTATACTAAGCGTCTTGAAAGAGGAGACGTATTTCCTAAAATAATTGCGGTTGATTTTGAAGACCTTGATGAATTCGATTTTCGAAAGGCCATCAAACGGGATGGATTGTTACACAAAGAATCTGGCTTTTTTTACGAATGTGTTTACCCGGAGATATATAGATGTATGTAAATGTAAGTGCGGCATTGATCTGAGTTGCCCAACTGTAACAGGCGGCTGACAACTCCAAACTTCCATGCAACAATAAAAATGGGAAAAATCTCTAATTTAAAAATAGCCATTGTCATTTCGCATCCTATACAGCATTTTTGTCCTCAATATGCCAGCTTTGCAAAAAACCCGGACATCACATTAAAGGTCTTTTTCGGATCAGCTTTGGGTTATAAAAAATATTTGGATGTTAACTTTGGAAAAGAAATTTCATGGAGCAACCTGCGCCTTGATTTATTTAATCATGTTTTTTTAAATGGGGATGCTGTTTTGCAGGCGGATAAAAATTTAGATGCAGCCAATTTAGAGAAAGAAATGACCGTTTACCAGCCTGATCTTTTATTTACTTATGGCTACTTTCAAAAGCTACAGAAGAGAGCGAAACATTGGGCAACTAAAAACAAAGTAAAAATTGCTTATATCTCTGATAGTGAACTACGGCATTCGCGAAGTTTGCTTAAAGAATTTTTCAAGTCATTTTTTTTGCGCAATTATTTTTCCGGAATTGATTATTTTTTATCGGTTGGGAATGCGAATGAAGCGTATTATAAAAAATATGGTGTGCCTACCGATCGAATTGTAAGAATGGGCTATCCGATAGACGCACAGGACTACAAATGCCAGTATGAACAAAAGCCCTTGTTAAGAAAAAAACTCAGAGATCAATATATCATCAGTGAAAACGAAATCGTGCTCGCAGTTGTAGGAAAATTGGTAGCGTGGAAAAACCAGGATCATATAATAGACGCGATGTATTTATTAGAGAAAAAAGGCTTGTTTGTGCATCTTTTTATAATTGGTTCAGGGGAGAAGGAAATGGAATGGAAAAAAAAAGCGGAAGGCCTTACAAAAAGCAAGGTTTATTTTACCGGATTCATACACATTGAAAACCTGCCGTCTTATTATGCTGCTACGGATATATATGTACATCCTGCCTCATTAGAACCTCATTCGGTTGCGATAAGTGAAGCCATCATGATGGGCTGCCCTGTGATATTGAGTGACAGGTGCGGAAGCTATGGATCAAATGATGATGTACAGGAAGGCCAGAATGGCTATGTATATCCATTTGGCCATATTGAATCTTTATGTGAGAAGATAGAATCGCTGACAAGAGATGGGGTAAAAAGAGCGCGCTTCGGAGAATATTCGCATAAAATTGCGGTTGCGTTTCAAGACGTTTCTCACTATGAAGTGCTGGAAATCTTACTTGAAAAAGAAAAGGATGCGGAGGTAAAGGAAAGACGATGAGATTATTTTTAGCAGGCTCCAATAAAGTATATGCTATAGAAAATTTCTATATAAAATATTTACGGGAACTGGGAGTAGAGATTGTTCATTTTCCTGCCCAGAGTATGTTTTACGATTATTATCAGAAGAACATTTTAAATAAAATAATTTACCGATCCGGTTTGTCCCGAATATTAAAAGAGATTAACAATGATTTTAAAGAATCGATTGAAGAATTTAAGCCTGATATCATCTGGGTTTTTAAAGGAATGGAGATATTTACGGAATCATTGGAGTGGGCGAAATCGAAAAAAATATCTCTTGTAAATTATAACGGCGATAGCCCGTTTATTTTTTCCGGCAAGGGCAGCGGTAATAAAAATGTTAGCGGTTCCATCCCTGTTTACGATATGTTTCTGACATATAATAGCGCAGATAAAGAGGAAATGGAAGCGCGGTATGGTATTCGTTCGGAAATTTTACCTTTTGGGTATGATCTTGATGAACGATTGTTCCAGGAATGTGAAAGTGCGGAGGAAGTGCAAAAAGCCTGTTTCTTAGGCAACCCGGATCAATTGAGAGCAAAATTTTTAACAGACCTTGCCAAATTAAATGTAAAAATAGATGTGTATGGACATCATTGGAAGAAATTTATTAATCATCCAAATATTACTGTTTGTGAACCTGTGTATAATGATGATTTTTGGAAAACGCTTAGAAAATACAGGGTGCAGCTTAATTTGATGCGTCCACACAATTTAACCACGCATAATATGCGCACCTTTGAAGCTGCGGGAGTGGGTGCTATTCAACTGGCTCCTGACACCCCTGACCATCAATTGTATTTCAAAGAGAATAAAGAGATCATTTTATTTAATGATGTAGCCTCATGTTATGATAAAATAGTCCAATTGATGAATATCTCAAGAGGAGATTCTCTCAAAATAAGAGAAAGTGCAAGGCTACGGTCAAAAACTGATGGCTATAGCTATAAAAGCCGAAGTGCACAAGCCCTAAAATTTTTAAATGACCTGGACTTTACTAAATGAATTTATCTACTCTATTTAATGTAAAATTTAGCTGGGGCATTTATTTTTTAGTCCTGATTTTTATAAAAATTACATGGCCTGATATGAGTTGGTGGAGCTTTTGTGCTTTGGCAATAACCATTCATCAATTTTTGATACTTTTTTTTTCCATCGGGGCGGTTATTCCGATACGATACCTTGCGGGCTCTTTTATGTGTCTTCAAATGTTCCTGGGGCCTGTGTTCGCTTATAATGGCCTCGATAAATATCAATTCGTCGGATATACTATGAAAATTTCCGAAGCGGAATATTTTGTGTATGCTATTCCTGCTGTTAGTTTATTTATCCTTGGCCTTCATGTAACGGCTGGTAAACTTAAAGGGGAAATTATTAATGAAAATGATATCCAGCGGTTTGTAGATAATGCCGGCCAGCTACCTTATTTGTTTATTGGAGCCGGCTTCCTCGCAAGTTACATAGCGGGTTCTTTTGGGTCGGAGCTCGCCTTTGTCTTTGTGTTACTTGCCTGCTTCAAATATATAGGGTTATTCATGCTCCTTTTAGGCAGCAAGCAATTAAAACTATGGGTATTGATTTTAGTTTTTAGTTCGGTAATAGTATCGTCTCTTGCTGCAGCCATGTTTCACGACTTGCTTACATGGCTGATTATGTTGGGGGCGATTTTGGCCATTAAATTTAAACCTGGCATGCTTTTAAAGACCGCGATTGCTATTGGATTTGTCTTTGTCGTAGTGGTTATTCAGCAGTTAAAGGGTGATTACCGTAAAACTTTACAATCGCAGAGCGGCAATCTTGAGGCTTTCGAAAAGGTCTATGATGACAGCAAAGAGAACAATTCTTTATTTGATATGTCAAGTCTTGCTGCGAATAATGTGCGAATCAACCAGGGATTTATAGTTACAAATATCATGTACACGGTTCCGGCAAAAGTACCCTATGAAAATGGCAATGAACTAATGAAAATTTTGGAAGCAGCTATTTTGCCGAGAATATTAGCGCCCAATAAATTAAATGCAGGTGACAGGACAATTTTTATGAAGTATTCAGGTATACCCATACGAGAAGGTACATCTATGGCCTTAAGTTCGCTGGGAGATGCATATATCAATTTTGGTATTGTGGGTGGATGCCTTCTTATGTTTTTTCTCGGACTGTTATTCAGCGAAGTTTTAAACCGCTTTTATAAATTCAGTAAACATTTTGCTGTCTTATTACTCTTTACCCCGCTGGTTTTTTATTACCCAATCCGCCCCGATTGCGAATTGCAAACGTCTCTGGGCCATCTTGTAAAATCCTGTTTTCTAATTTGGGTAATGCTCATGTTTTGGAAGAGAGAAATAAGGAAGCCTGCCACGAGGCAAGTTATGAGGGAGTCTATTTCATGATAGACGATATTTTTCTAAGGTCTATCATCATATATGAGTAAAGTCGCACAGCAAATACATTTTTTATTTTCCCAAAATAAAATAGGTCGCTACTTTCTGAATACTTTTTTTAAGCAATGGTTCAATTCAGCTTCCGAATATTGGGAAAAAAGGTATGCAAAAAATGGTAATTCAGGAGTGGGCTCTTATGGACCAGCAGCAGAATATAAAGCCTTTTTTTTAAATAGCTTTGTCAGCAGTCACGAGATTAGGGATGTTATGGATTTTGGCTGCGGGGATGGGAACCAACTAAAGCTTTTTAAATTTCCAATGTACACCGGGCTGGACGTTTCTCTCACGGCTTTGCGTAAATGCATTCAACTCTACCGTAGTGATAAGACTAAAAGTTTTTTTATTTATGACCCTAGTGTATTTCAAGACAACGCTGGCATATTTGCGGCGGAATTAGTAATATCACTGGATATAGTATATCATCTCATCGAGGATCATATTTACAACCTTTATATGCAACATCTATTCGGCTCATCTACAAAGTTTGTAATAATTTATGCATGGGATGTAGCGCAAGAGAAAAAAGCGCATGTAAAGCATAGAAAATTCACGTCATGGATAAGAGAGAATTTTCCAGATTGGGCTCTGCTACAAAAAATAGAAAAACAAAATGATCAATTTTGCGATTTCTTTGTGTACCATAAAGTTGCAAATATGAAATGAATTATTTCCATTCAATATTACCGTAATCGTTGACTAAAATCTTCATCACCATCCCGTGGTTCCTTCCCGCGTTCCGCGCCGGGGGCCCGGTGCAATCTATTGCCAACCTGGTAAAAGAATTCAGGGAGGGCGTGGCGTATTATATCTATACGAGCGATACGGATTTAAACGGCGCAGCGCTTGAAAATGTAACTACCGGGGAATGGGTGGACTATAACGATCATACCAGGGTGTGGTATAGCGAGCCCGGCAAAATAAGCGAAAACCTCGTAAAGCAGGTGGAAGCAATAAAGCCTGATGTGCTGTATATCGTTGGCATCTATTCGTGGCATTTCAACATGGTGCCATTACTATATACAAAAGCACCCAAAAAGATTCTCTCCACCAGGGGGATGCTGCACCCGGGCGCCTTATCCCAGAAAAAGTGGAAGAAGAAGATCTATCTGCAGGCTTTTAAATTGATGGAATACCACCAAAAGGTGGTCTTTCATGCTACAGATGCCGGGGAAAGTAACTACATAATTCAATATTTCGGCGAAGCCGCCCAAATCAATATTGCCGGTAATTTCCCCAATAAAATGGAGGCGCTTCCCATGGCAGAGAAGAAAGCGGGTTTGCTGAAACTGGTGAGCATCGCACTGATAAGCCCAATGAAAAATATCCTGCTGATGTTGCAGGCTTTGGCCAAAACGGAACACCAAATTCAATACGATATATATGGGCCGATCAAAGACCACGACTATTGGATGCTGTGCAAG
>JBBQPP010000003.1:0-36494 GCA_038217255.1 Bacteroidales bacterium
GCTATACTACATGATAATGATATAGAAATATGCAGCATGTACGACCGGCAGCGGGATGCTTTTAACAATCCATATTTCCCTTCGGAAAACTTCCACGGATTTGGAATCAATAAAATAGGGTTTATCCGGAAAATGGTACACAAGGGCGTTAAATGCGATACGATCATTCTAAGCCATATCAATTTATTACTGATCGGGTTTCTGATAAAGGCAAGATCACCGAAAACAAAACTCATCCTGATGGCCCACGGTATTGAAATATGGTACCCGCTCAGCAGGCGTAAAAGAAAAATGCTTCATTTCTGCGAAAAAATATGGGCGGTAAGCAAGTACACCAAAGAAAGGGTTGTGGCGGAGCACCGTGTTCCGGCACATAAATGCGACGTGCTGAACAATTGTATAGACCCTTTTGTACCCTTGCCTTCCATTCACAAAAAAAATAAAAAGCTGCTGCACCAATACGGATTTACCGAAACCGATACGATCCTGATGTCGCTCACCAGGCTGTCGTCCAGGGAGCGCTATAAAGGGTATGATAAAGTGATTGAGGCGATGGCAACCCTGCAACCAAAATACCCGGGTTTAAAATACCTTATCGCCGGCAGTTATGATACCAGGGAGAAAGATTTTATTGATGGCCTGATCCTACAGTATGGCTTACAAAACCAGGTGGTGATGCCAGGGTATATTGAAGAGGAAGAACTGGAAGATCATTTTGGTATCAGCGATATGTATGTGATGCCGAGCAGGAAGGAAGGCTTTGGAATTGTATTTATCGAAGCGATGTATTATGGGCTCCCTGTGATTGCGGGAAATATTGACGGCTCGGCGGATGCCCTGTTACAGGGCAAGCTTGGGCAGTTGGTAAACCCTGACGATGTATTTGAAATTGCAACCGCCATAGAAAATGTATTGAAAAACAGGATGGCGTTTAGCCCGGAACGTGACCTTTTAACGGCACATTTTGGTTACGAAGTGTATAAGCAAAAGTTGGAAGGCCTTATTCATTCTGACCATATTGTGGAAATGGCCGATTTCTAAAAAATGGATAATCCCCAGCAGCTTTATTCCCTGGTTTTGATAGAATCGTTCCGACATTGAATACCATCGTTTCGTTTGACAAGTTTGTTGACATATAGAAAAGGCGCGCCATGCTGAAACCACGATTTATTGGTTAAAAAGAAGGCCATTATTTAGGGAAGCAACTATCTATCCGGGATATTAAGGCCAGGTTCTCATTTTTAAGTTTTTTCCGGGAGTTTGTACCCGCATTTGCAATCGCTTGCCGCATCATGGATATTTTTAAAAAGTTCAAAAGTTATTTAGGTTATGCGTAAAGAGGAAGACTATCAATTGACTTTGGAGCCCGAAAACTGGGACCTCATCATCCAGCCAAAAGCTCATTTATTTGATCTTAAGTTAAAGGAATTATGGAAATACCGCGACCTGTTGTTTCTTTTTGTAAAACGTGATTTCGTAGCGCAATACAAACAAACAGTTCTTGGGCCTTTATGGCATTTTATACAGCCTATATTTACAACGATTGTTTTCGTGCTAATTTTTGGAAAAATAGCCAACATTCCTACCGATGGTATACCACCCACATTGTTCTATATAAGTGGCATTACTATGTGGAATTATTTTTCTTCTTGCCTCAACAGTACATCTAATACTTTCGTCGCCAATGCGGGTATTTTTGGTAAAGTATATTTTCCGAGACTGATCATTCCTTTGTCCGCCGTAATGTCTAACCTTGTAAAGTTCGGGATACAGTTGTTATTGCTGTCAGGCGTTTTTAGTTATTTCCTCTATAAAGGAATGCCGGTTCATCCGGGTCTTTCCCTGTTGATGATACCCGTGTTGGTTTTGATGATGGCCGGTATGGGCCTTGGACTGGGTATTATTATTTCATCGCTTACCACCAAGTATCGTGACTTTACCGTATTAATAGGCTTTGCCGTGCAATTACTCATGTATGCAACGCCAATTGCATATCCATTATCATACTTAAAACAAAATAAAGTAGCCGTATGGATTGCCTGGAACCCGCTTACCCCTATTGTAGAAGCATTCCGGTATGCCCTATTCCAAAAGGGCAGTTTTGATGCAGGCAGTTTGTTATACAGCGCTGCCTTTATTGCTATCATTTTGTTTGTAGGCCTGCTTATGTTTAGTAAAGTAGAGAGGAGCTTTATGGATACAGTGTAATAGTGAAGAAAGCCAAAAATTCCAATGAAAATTTCATGAAAGATTTTTCTCAGTTAAAGAAAAATTTAAAAAAAGATTTTACTGCATTAAAAAAAATTCGGGTTGCACTTTTAGGTGACAGCGCTACACAGTTTTTAACGCAGGCTTTTCGGGGTATGGGCTATGACAACGGATTTGATTTACAAATTTGGGAAGCGGACTTTAACCAAATAGAACGGCAGGTATTTGATCCGGCTTCGGAATTGTATGAGTTCAAGCCTGAAATAATTATCCTGTTTCAATCCTCACATAAGTTGTTGGGAAAATATAATAAGCTTAAAACGGAACAACAAAGTTTGCTGGCTTCAGCAGAATTAGAATCAATCAACAACATTTATTCTACGCTCGTAAAAAATCTACCTGCTAAAATACTTTACTATAACTACGATGAAATAGATGATGGAGTCTTTGGAAGTTTTGCCAATAAAACGGCGTCTTCTTTTTTATACCAGTTACGCAAATTGAATTTTGAAATAATGAACTTCGCATCTGAAAATGCAAATTTTTATTTGTGCGACCTATCCTCTATTCAAAACCAGGTTGGCAAAATGAATTGCTTTCAACCTTCTGTTTACATCAATACAGAAATGGTTTTGAGCATTGATGTGTTGCCAAAAGTTGCTTCCAGAACAATTGATATTATTAACGCCCTTCACGGAAAGCAGAAGAAATGTGTAATACTCGACCTGGACAATACTACCTGGGGCGGCATTATAGGAGATGATGGAATAGAAAATATACAGCTCGGAAGTTTAGGTATTGGCAAAGCTTTTTCTGAATTTCAATACTGGATAAAGAAGCTTAAAAGCCGTGGTATCATTGTTGCGGTTTGCAGCAAGAATACTGAATCGGTTGCGAAGGAAGTTTTTGAAAAACACCCGGACATGGTTTTACATTTAGAGGATGTTGCCGTCTTCGTGGCGAATTGGGAAAATAAAGTTGATAACATCCGGCACATACAAAGCATTTTAAATATAGGTTTTGATTCAATAGTTTTTTTAGATGACAATCCATTTGAAAGAAATATTATTCGTGAAAATATCCCCGGCATTTGTGTACCTGAATTGCCGGAAGACCCCGCTGAATATTTGGAATATTTATATTCTCTGAATCTTTTTGAAACAATCTCTTTTACGGATGAAGACTCCCAACGAACGAAGCTTTATCAAACGGAGGCGCAAAGAATTACTGTTCAAAAAAAGTTCAATAATGAAGATGATTTTTTAAAGAGTCTCGACATGGTTTCCATAGTGGAACCCTTTAATAAATTTAATACTCCTCGTGTAGCGCAGCTTTCACAGCGCTCTAACCAATTTAATCTTCGCACGGTAAGATATTCAGATGCCGATATAGAAGCACTTGCTTCATCCCAAAACCACTACACTTTTAGTTTTACGCTTGAAGATAAATTTGGTGATAACGGTTTAATCTGTGTAATAGTTTTGAGCAGGGAATCAGCGGATATAGCCTTTATTGAAACATGGTTTATGAGTTGCCGCGTATTAAAGAGAGGGATGGAACAGTTTGTATTAAACACAATCGCCTCTTTTGTAAAATCAAAAGGTTTTACACAGTTGAAAGGCGAATATTTACCAACCACTAAAAACGAAATGGTGAAAGACCATTTTGAAAAATTGGGTTTTATTTCTGAAAATAATTATTGGGTATTACCTCTGGAAAATTACAGTAAGAGATGCACTTTTATAAAAGATAAACAAAAAAATTAAAGCAATGGAAAGAACAGAAATTTTAAAACAGGTGAACGATATTTTTAAAGAGACGCTTGACAATGAAGATATTTTGTTGGAAGATGAAACGACTGCGAATGATATTGATGAATGGGATTCTCTATCTCATATTCATCTCGTAGTTGAAATCGAAAAACATTTTAAAATTCGTTTTACATCTAAAGAAATACAGAGCTGGAATAATGTTGGTGAATTAATTACTTGTATAGAATCAAAATAATATTTCGATTATGATAGAACAGGAAAATATGATAGATTATATCGTGGAACAAATTCGTTCTAAAAATGAATTGCACAGCAAAAAAATATTAAAAAACATCGGCAAATTCGACGATGCTTATTTTACCAGGGCAAATAATTTTCTAAGGAAATATAAAAAACTGTTGCAGGGAAATAAGCAAACTTTGGATTATGCTATTGATTGTTATTTACAAATGATAGCAGATGTTAATTATGAAGCTGTTCAGTTCCTGCGAACAGGTGAGTATACGAGTAAATCTTTTGAAGAAGTAAATCAAAGGGTTTATAATAATCCACAGGTGATGGAATATTATATGCATGGATTACTATTGTCCCAATTTCTTTGGAGTCAACACTACGATATTCTTCTTTGGTTCAATACAATAATTTCGGACAACAGCCCGGCAATTAATAAATATTTAGAGGTAGGTGGAGGCCATGGTCTATATATCTCGGAGGCTATTGACATTATCGGCGACAACGCAAATTATGACCTTGTAGATATTAGTAAGAGTTCAATTGAAATCGCCGGTAAGATGATAAGTAATGAAAACGTCGACTATAATCTTTCCGATGTATATGAATACTTCCCTGACTGCAAATATGATTTTATAACAATGGGAGAAGTGATGGAGCATGTGGAAGATCCTGTCAGCTTGCTAAAAAAATTACATTCACTCCTTAAGGATGATGGTAAGCTCTTTATTACAACACCCACCAATGCTCCGGCAATTGATCATATCTATTTGTTTAAAAATGCTGCCGATATTCGTAAGGTAATTTCTGATGCAGGTTTTAATATTGAAAAAGAAATATGTTTATATTCAGAAGACGTTTCGCCGGAAAAGGCAGAAAAATATAAAGTGTCGATGATGTATGGAGGATTATTAACAAAAAAACTCAATTAAAATTCATTGCTTTTTGAGATTTAATCTGCATCACATTTGATAAAAGAACTTCAAATCGAAAATCTCGAATTTCATCATATCGGCCTGTTGGTAGATAATATTGAAAATTCGATCCTTCATTATTCTGCAATGTTTGGGAAAGAAAATATTTCCGATGTTATAAGAATAGATACACAAAAAGTAAACGTATGTTTTGTGAAAGTAGGCCCCGGTAGTTATATAGAACTTGTAGAACCTTTAGGAGAGGAGTCACCCGTTTATAAACTCTTAAAAAAAAGAGTAAGCTATTATCATATTGGATATAAAGTAAATGATATTATTGGCGCTGTCTCCAAACTCGAACCACTAAATTATAAGCCAATGACATACTTTAATTCTGAGGCATTTGAAGGTAAAAAATGTATTTTTTTATTTTCTCCCGAAGCACATCTTATTGAATTAATTGAAAAGTGATATTAGAATTTAGATTATCCAAGATTTTTATGAGATTTCTGTATTATGGCCTTTAATTCAATTGGATTTGTAATATTTTTTGTGCTGTTTTTCATAAGTTACTGGATGATTTTTAAAAATCATCTTAGGGCTCAGAATATTCTTATATTAATAGCAAGCTATATTTTTTACGCCTGGGCTGATTGGCGATTCCTCTTTTATTTGATTGGCATATCCGGATTAAACTTTTTTTTAGGGATATACATTGAAAAAAAACCCAGCCCAAAAAATAAACGATGGTTACTCTATATTGGTTTAATACAAGGTATAGGAGGCTTGGTTTTTTTTAAATATTTCAATTTCTTTATCGGCTCATTCAATTCTGCTTTTCATTCCTTAAAAATGAATTGGAATTTACCGACGCTACAGATACTTCTACCATTGGGTATCAGTTTTTTTACATTCAGAACGCTTAGTTATTTATTGGATATTGATAAACAGAAAATTAAACCGACAAAAGATTGGGTAATATTTTTCAATTATGTAGCATTTTTCCCAACTATATTGTCCGGGCCTATTGACAAGGCAAGAACATTTATTCCACAGTTAGAAAAGAAAAGGGTTTTCAATTATAGTGAAGCAACAGATGGCCTGCGGCAGATATTATGGGGTTTGTTCAAAAAAGTGGTTATAGCGGATAATTGCGCGACTTTTACGAATAATATTTTTGGTCATTATGATAACTTGCCAGGAGCAACGTTACTAGTTGGTATAATAATATTTACTTTTCAATTATATGCAGACTTTTCGGGATATTCTGATATGGCTATTGGAATCTCGCGCTTGATTGGTTTTAATGTTACGAAGAATTTTGACTTTCCTTTGTTCTCTCAAAATATTGCTGAATTTTGGCGTAAGTGGCACATCTCACTCACTTCCTGGTTAACTGAATATTTGTTTACTCCATTAAGTATTGCTTTCAGGGATTATAATAAGGCAGGATTGATCTTTGCAATTTTAATAAATTTTATTATTATCGGTTTGTGGCATGGTGCCAATTGGACTTTCGTGCTTTTTGGTTTTATACATGGGTGTCTTTTTATACCGCTTATTTTAAGTGGAAAAATGAACAAGAGACAAAAAATTACCAAAAAATCTTTCCTGCCTTCATTTAAAGAATTTTTAAGAATCGCAGGAACATTCATGGTTGTAACGTTTACTTTAGTTTTTTTCAGATCAGCCTCCGTAAAAGATGCGTTCGATTTTATGTACCTGGTTTTTACAGGTATAATTCATCATCCCGGTACTATTTTTCTAAATACTTTCTGGTCGCCTATTCTGCTAATTTTAGTTTTTATTGGAATTTTAATGACTATAGAATGGATAGGACGAGATCAAAATTATGCAATAGAAAATATCGGATTTAGGTGGCCCAGATTTGCGAGGTGGAGCTTTTATTATTGTATTATTATTACAATTTTCCTTTTTGCAGGCAACCAACAACAATTTATTTATTTCCAGTTTTAAGCAATGAAAAAGTTCCTGGTTAAAACTTTCGTTTTCCTGTTTATTGCCTGCTTACTATTATTGTTGCCTTTTTTATTTTTTAAATTAGATGGTTATACCGACCCTTTTTATTTAAGATTTACCACTCCAAGGCAAAGTTCTTTAATAATAGGTACCTCTGGTGCTGCACAGGGAATTCAACCATTAGTACTTGACAGTATATTAAAAAGGAAAGATATTTACAATTATGCATTCACAATAGCTCATAGTCCTTACGGTCCTACCTATTTGAATAGTATTAAAAAGAAATTAAACCCTAACACTAAAGATGGAATTTTTATACTTATAGTTAATCCATGGGATATTTCGGGCCCTGCAAAAAATCCTGATAATGCTGACAGCTTTCCCGAAGCAAGTAGAATGTTAGGACAGACAATTTTCGTAAACTTGAATCCCAATATTTTTTATTTATGGAATTCTTATGGTAAATCACTCTACAATTTATTTTCAGAAGGTAAATCAAGCGGGATGCTTTTACATAATGAAGGCTGGCTCGAAGTCACTGTTTCAATGGATAGTACCTCAGTGTGCAACCGTATCGAAGAGAAACTAGAAGATTATTCAAATAAAATGTTACAGAAGTATAAATTTTCATCTTTAAGAATGGAATACCTTGAGAAGACGATTGATTTTTTAAAAGGACATGGTCAGGTTTTTCTGGTCAGCCTTCCTATACATCCTCAAATGTCTATTATTGAAAAAAGACTTATGCCCGACTTCGATTCTAAAATAGATTTCCTGGCAGCAAAAATGAAAGTGCCTTATGAAAATTTTAGGAGGGCAAAAGGAAGTTATCAATTTGTAGATGGAAATCATTTGTACAAAACCTCTGGACGAATTGTTTCGATGGAAATTGGTGAATGGATAAATGAATTTCATAAAAATTAAAATAATTAATTGACAACCGTAATAGAAGTAGAAAATCTTTCCAAACAATACCGCCTTGGTAATGTAGGCCTGGGAACTATTGGCGCAGACTTGAATCGTTGGTACCAGACGAGTATCCGCAGGAAGGAAGATCCTTATTTAAAAATTGGCGATGAAAACGATCGTTCTGTAAAAGGCGAAAGCGATTATGTTTGGGCATTGCGTAATATTAATTTTGAAGTACAGCAGGGCGAAGTGCTCGGCATTATCGGGCGCAATGGAGCTGGAAAATCAACGCTCTTAAAAATACTAAGCCGGACTACAACACCTACCACCGGGCAGATAAAAATTAAAGGGCGTGTTGCCAGTTTGCTGGAAGTAGGTACCGGCTTTCACCCGGAGTTAAGCGGTCGCGAAAACATTTTTTTAAATGGTGCTATCCTCGGCATGACGAAAAAAGAAATAATAAGTAAGTTTGATGAGATAGTAGATTTTGCTGGTGTTGAGCGCTACATCGATACACCGGTAAAAAGGTATTCTTCGGGTATGTATGTCCGCTTGGCCTTTGGTGTTGCGGCACATTTGGAACCTGAAATATTAATTGTGGATGAAGTACTGGCTGTTGGCGATATTGAATTTCAAAAAAAGGCTATTGGCAAGATGAAAGATGTAAGTGGAAAAGATGGAAGAACAGTTTTGTTTGTAAGTCATAATATGGCAGCAGTGAAAAGTCTTTGCTCAAAAGCTATACTTTTAGAAAACGGCAATATAACTGCTGCAGGTACGGCAGATAATATAGTCGCTCAATATTCTGTGGGAGATGCTAATCTATTAAATTTAAAAAAATTAAATGTCGGAAGTAAAGACAATCTTTTTTTTTTAAAAGAAGTTGCCGTAAAAGCAAGAAACAAAAATTTTTCTGATGTAATAAATGAAAATGATTTCATCGAAATTATCATAAAATATGAGAATCATTTCAACGATGAGACGGCGTTGTGTTTAACGGTAGCTATTAAAGGTGAAGAAGGGGAATATATCCTGTCTGCATCAACAGAAGATGATAAATGTAGAGTTAAAAGAGGAATTCATTATGTAAAAATGAATATTCCCCCATTTTATTTTCATCATGGAAGGACTTTCTATATTGAAGTGATTGTTGTTTCAAACTCTAAAGAACCTATTATTAGGGAATCAGATGGTGTGTGTTTTTTTGTGAATCCCGAGCAAAAGCTACTTGGTTCTTGGTACGGTAAATCTCGCGCGCCAATTAGAGGGCTATTTAAATGGGAAGAAATTGATTAATATGATAAAAAAAGAAACATACGCCAACTTTTGAATAGTTGGTCCGGATATTTTCAAAACAGGCAAAAAATACCTTTAAAATTATAAAGTAATTAAGAAATTAATAAAGAAAATATTTCACTCGATTGACTATGACTTGGTGAGAGTAAAACCTGCTGCTCAGCAGATGATCATTACAAAAAAAAACATACCTTATTACATTGAGTTTGTAGGACCATCCGGAGTAGGAAAAAGCATTCTCCAAAAAGAAGTTTTAAGAATTAGAGAGCCTGATATTAATTGGCTAACTCCGGAAGAGTTTATTAAACTGGAAAATGTAACTGTAAATGATGAAATATTTAATTCAACATTCCAGGAAATAATTAAGAGTAAGATAAACAAAGTCCTGGCTCATGACTTAACATCAACTAACCACTTAAAAGTATTGTCTTTTCTTTACAGAAATATAACAAGCGTTGCACTTGTGCATCACTATAACAAAAATTACAAAGTCTTATTTGAAGAAGGCTTATTCCATAATTTTGGAGACAGTTTATTTGATTTGCATCAAACAAATTATAAAGAATTTGATGACATAATCAGCAATAGGGCTATTGTATTTTGCACTGCCAAACCGGAAACAATTGCTAATCAAATTCTTGAAAGAAATCGCTTATTTTCTATACTTCAACCTTTTCATGAATTTAAAAATTTTAGCGAACTCGTTGAATATCAAAAGGGTTATTTAAGGGAGGTAGATAGGCACATTGGCTTGTTAAGGCAAAAAAAAGTCCCGATTTTACAAATTAACACCTCAGATAACTTACAAAAAAACGCAATTAAAGTAAATGGGTTTATTAACAACTTAGGTCAGGAAAAAACTTAATTGACTTAGAACACTAATTTTTATTAGTTAAAAAAAACCACAAACAAGATGAAATTTTTAACGCAAGATGAATACTTTTCTACGGTAAAAGAATTTAATGAAAGTTTAAAAGAGGGACATTGGTCAACAACAACAAATAACAGATGGGATTATTTTGGTAGAGTTGTAAACCTAATAAAAGAACTGAAACTAACAAATCCTTCCAATATTTTAGAAATGGGAACAATGGGTATAACCTGCGTCAAGGATACACATACAATAGATTATGCAGAAAAGTGGGACTTTCCGGGAAAGATGCCAACTTATCTTCATGATGCTAGGAAACTTCCCTGGCCAATAGAAAATAAAGGATACGACTTATTTATTGCTTTAAGAGTTTATCAGCATTTAGCCCCAATGCAGAAAGAGTGTGTACGAGAAGCCATGAGAATTTCAAAAAAAGTAATAATGGTTGTTCCATCAGACTATCAAAATCTAAATTATTTTCCGGATTCAAAAGGAGTGACCTACAACGATTTTATAAGGTATCTTGGCGGAATTCATCCAAATCTTTATACTCCCACATTGGCTGGAAATCTTTATTTCTGGGATACTGAAAATCCATCTGCCTTCAATCTTGAAGGAATAATGGTAAATCAAATAGAACCCGAACAATTACAACAACAACAACAGCAACATGTTCCTATGTCTTTAATAGCAAAAGCGAAGAGAAAGTTGAAAAGAGCTTTAAGAAAATAGTGTTGTTTAATAGCTAATCCTTTCACCGTCCATAAAGCAAGTTATTCTTGGGAGGAGAAATTGTTCAGTGAAAAAGTATAATAGTTTCTATAATAAAAATGATCAACGTAACTAAAACATATCTTCCTTCTTTTGAAGAATATACCACAATTTTAAAACGAGCCTGGGATAAGGCATGGATTACCAATAATGGAGAACTAGTTTTGGAATTGGAAGAAAAACTAAAAAAATATTTGAATGTAAAACATCTTTGGTTTACCTCAAATGGCACAGTGGCCTTGCAAATGGCATTAAAGGCTTTAAACATCACCAAAGAGGTTATCACTACACCTTTTAGTTACGTGGCCACCACCAATTCGATATTATGGGAGGGTTGTACGCCTGTGTTTGTTGATATAAACCCGGAGACATATTGTATCGATGCAGCAAAAATTGAAGCCTCAATAACAAAAGATACACAGGCAATATTGGCCACTCATGTTTATGGAATTCCGTGTGATGTTGAAGCCATAGAAATTATGGCAAAAAAATATGGATTAAAAGTGATTTACGATGGTGCCCATGCATTTTGTGCAAAGCTCAACGGAAGGTCTTTACTAAGTTATGGAGATATAAGTACTTGCAGCTTTCATGCAACCAAACTATTTCATACAGTAGAGGGTGGGTGCATTATTTGCAATGATGATAATTTAGCAAAAAGGTTATTTTTATACAGAAGTTTCGGGCACATTGCAGATAAATATTTTTCAATCGGAATTAATGGAAAAAATTCCGAATTCCATGCTGCTATGGGCCTGGCTGTTTTCCCACACATAGCAGATTTGATCCATCAGCGTAAAATAATCTTTGGGATTTACCGCGATTTATTAGCAGATACAGGACTTGAATTATTAAACTTTGA
The DNA here is from genome assembly GCA_038217255.1 of Bacteroidales bacterium. Classification (GTDB taxonomy): domain Bacteria; phylum Bacteroidota; class Bacteroidia; order Bacteroidales; family Prolixibacteraceae; genus Draconibacterium. Next base: position 11,815 of record JBBQPP010000003.1, read on the forward strand.
CCATTCTAATTTTGAATGGAATTTCGCTTATTTTCCAGTCTTATTTGCTGATGAAGACCAATTGCTTAGAGTGCAAAAAAAGTTGAATGAGAAAGAAATTTTTATTAGGCGGTATTTTTATCCATCGTTAAATGAGTTGCCTTTTCTTGAAAAGAAATTCGAGTGCAAAACAAGCGAAGCATTATCCCGAAGAATAGCTTCTTTACCTTTTTATCCGGGGCTTGAAACTGGTGATATAAATAAAATCGTGGAAATTGTAAAGCAAAATTTACTCCCTGCATGACCCTTGCAATCATGCAACCATATTTCTTTCCTTACATCGGATATTTTCAATTGATAAATTCAAGCGATAAATTTTTACTGTTGGATGATGTTGCCTATATCAATAAGGGTTGGATCAACAGGAATAGAATTTTAATTAATGGTGAAGCTCAGTTTTTTGTAATGCCGGTGGTCGGTGCAAGTCAAAATAAAACTATTAATTCTCTACATCTTTTGGAGGAAGATAAATGGAGAAGTAAGTTGCTACGTACCATGGAAATAGTTTATAAAAACGGAACTGGATATGTTGAATTCTTTCCTGTTGTAAAAGAAATACTGAGTTTCAACAGCAACAGGTTGTCCGATTTTATTGCGAACAGTATTAAAACAATGTGCAGTTTCCTGGAAATAAAAACAACAATAGTATCTTCCACATCTGCATTTAATAATGAAGATTTAAAAGCACAAAATAGAATCATTGATCTGTGTTTGAAAGAGAACGCAAAAACCTATATCAACGCGTCAGGCGGCAGATCATTATATCGAAAGGATGGTTTTGAAAGCGCAGGAATAAAGCTTCAATTTTTAAATTCAGAACTTTTACCGTATCAGCAAATTGGATCAAAGGAATTTGTTCCCGGCCTTTCCATCATCGATATGTTGATGAATAATCCAAAGCAATTTGTCCAGGAACAATTGAATAATTTTAAACTCGATTAATGGAGAAATATTATAGCATCATCGATCACTATGAAACTTGCCTTCAAAAATATGGTGACTCTCATAAAGGCATTGACTGGCCGAATGAAGAGGATATGTTGACGAGATATAAAGTGATGCTCGATATACAAAAGTTTGATCCACTTTCTGCCAACAAAGTATCGATCCTTGATTTTGGCTGTGGCACCGCAAAATTGTTAGAGTTCATCAATGCAAATAATTATCCTGCTCTGGAATACAGCGGCCTAGACATTTCTCAAAAATTTATTGAAGTGTGCGTTTCAAAATTTCCGGAAACAAAATTTTACTGCACGGATATTTTGAAAAATCAATTATTGATTGAGCCAGTTGATTATATCATCATGAACGGCGTTTTCACAGAAAAGAGAGATTTGACTTTTGAAGAAATGTATAGCTACTTTACGAAAACGTTGGGTACACTATTTCCGCTTTGCAAAAAAGGTATCGCGTTTAATGCAATGTCCAAAGCTGTTGATTGGGAGAGAGAAGATTTGTTTCATCTGCCTCTTGATTTATTGACATCTTTTCTTTGCAAAAAGTTAAGCCGCAATTTTATCGTAAGAAATGATTATGGACTGTATGAATACACAACTTACGTTTACCATTAAATAGATTTTATGGCGAATATTATCATCTTTGGAGTACAGGACTATGCAGAGCTGGCCCACTATTACCTTTCAAATGATAGTGATCACACGGTTGTAGCCTTCAGCGTTAATGAACAATATTTACCGAACGAGCCCACATTCAAAGGACTACCGGTTTTAAAATTTGAAGATATCGAATTGAAATATCCACCATCTGCGTTTTCATTTTTTGCACCAATGGCACCCGGAAAAATGAATATAAGCCGTCAAGCAGTTTATGAGAACATTCGCAAAAAAGATTATCAAATGATTAGCTATGTTAGTTCCAAAGCGACTGTATTAAACGATGCAGAAATAGGGGATAATTGTTTCATCCTGGAAGATAATACCATCCAGCCTTTTACATCAATAGGCAATAATGTAGTACTGTGGAGTGGCAATCATATTGGGCATCATGGTGCGATAAAAGACCACGTAACTTTTACGTCTCATGTGGTGATGTCCGGCCACTGTATTATTGAGGAAAACTGCTTTTTAGGAGTAAATGCTACATTAAGGGATGGTATCAGTTTGGCCAAGGGGACGCTTGTGGCGATGGCTGCTGCTGTAACAAAAAGTACGGAAGAGTGGGGAGTTTATATCGGAAATCCTGCAAAAAAAATAGAAGGTAAACTAAGTACTTCAATGCTATAATATGGAATGGGTAAAGAAAGGCTTAATATTTTGTCCTGATGGTTCGGATTCTTTAATGAATTCACATGCTGCGATTCCGTTTGCCGATCGATTAGATGAAGAAATTATAAGGATATATTTTAGTTCACGTAATTCTGAAGGCAAATCATTACCCTTTTCAATTGATGTAGATAGTAATAATATTTCGAAAATTCTTAGAATTAATAAGGAGCCAATTCTTCAGCTTGGTAAACTCGGCACCTTTGATGATAGTGGTATAATGCCCTCTTGTATTGTAAACTATGAAGGCAAAAAGTACATGTATTACATCGCATGGAATCCGCAGGTGACTGTATCATACAGGCTCTCTATTGGTCTTGCAATAAGTATTGATAATGGCGCCTCTTATACAAAATATTCTGAAGCACCCATTTGCGACAGAGATCTAAATGAACCTTATTTCAACACAGCACCTTATGTCTTAATCGAAAATGGTGTTTGGAGAATGTGGTACATATCCTGCACAGAATGGCTCATTGTTCAAAATTATCCGGAACCCAAATATCATGTGAAATATTGCGAGTCCAATGATGGAACTCACTGGTCTAAAAAAGGAATTGTTTGTATTGATTATGATGCGGACGAAGAAGCGATTGGGAGGCCATGTGTTTTAAATGAAAATGGTTTTTATAAAATGTATTACTCTTACAGGAAAATTGATGATTATAGAAGCGATGATCGAAAGGGATATAGATTAGGATATGCAGAATCCCCTGATGGAATCAATTGGAAAAAATTTAAGAATGAAGAAATCTTTCCATTCAGTAATAATGAGTCAGACTGGGATTACAACATGAATGAATATTGTCATGTCTTTTTTAGTATGGGAATCAAAACAATGATTTATAATGGTAACGGGTTTGGAAAATCAGGAATGGGCTATGCCGTCCATGAATAAAGAAGATATCCTTGTTGCAGTTTACATGATAACTTACAATCATGAGCTTTATATTGAGCAGGCTATCAAGAGCGTGGTAGATCAAACGACAAATTTTAGATTCAAATTGTTTATTGGGGATGATAAAAGCACTGATGGTACAAGTGATATAATAAAAGCTTTAAAAGAAAAGTATCCTGAAGTAATTGATTATACTTTAAATGAAATTAACCAGGGACCTAAAAATAATGCAATAAACATTCTCGAAAAATGTTTTGCTTCAGGATCGAAATACATTGCTTTGTTAGAGGGAGATGATTACTGGACAGATATTTTAAAGTTACAAAAACAAATAGATATTTTAGAACAAAATCCAAATTTTAGCGGATCATTTCATCCGACAAAACTATCGGATGAATTGGATTCCAACAGTGTGGTAAAAAATAACAGAATCGTAGGTGACACGGCTTCGGATATTATAAATGCAGAAGATACTTTCTCGCAATGGTCATTGTTTCATACATCCTCTTTTGTTTTTAAAAGTAATGCGTTACTCATTCCTGAATGGTATCAAAAAGTTGATAGTGCAGATATGGCCTTATTTTCAATTGTAGCATCTGTCGGCCCTTTAAAAAAAATAGAAGGTATTATGAGTGTTTATCGAAAGCACCCAAATGGGATTACAGAAACAGAAACCCACAAGGATGGTTTTTATAGAAAGAGAATAGAATTAATAAATTACTTAAATCAATTCCACGATTATAGGTATTCAAAAAAAGCAAATGAAATTATTGGTTTGTATCAACAATCAATCCACTTTAAGGAAACTGCAATCAAGGAAAAATCAATGTTTGAAAATTTCAAGATGGTTATAAAAAATCAATTAAAATCTATTTTCCAAAGGCGTTTTTTTTAATGTCAAAAACACTCGCAATATTTTCCCCCAATCAAAATGCTTATTCAGAAACCTTTATCCAGGCACATAAGAACCTTCCTTTCAAAATTAAATTTTATTACGGAGGTTCGATTCCCCGCTCATTAGAAGGAGAGAAAAATTTGTTTCGTTTTTCTTTAAATCAAAAGATTAAAATCCGTTTTGATAAGAGATTTAATTTATCTGAGCATGCTCTAATTAATTCATTAAAAAGAGAAAAGATAGATTGTATTCTGGCAGAATATGGCACCACTGGAGCAGAATGCTTGAAAGTAATAAGTCATTTAAAAATTCCTTTGATTGTTCATTTTCATGGATCAGATGCAAGCTTAAAAGAAGTTTTGGATAGATATAAAGAAGATTATAAAAGAATGTTTTCTTATGCAAACAAGATTATTATAGTATCAGAAAAAATGAAGTCAGTTCTCTTAAGCCTCGGCTGCCCGGCCAATAAAATTATTCTTTCTTATTATGGACCCAATGAAATTTTTTTTGAATGCAAACCAGACTATCAAAGTCAGCAGTTTATTTCTGTGGGAAGGTTTGTTGAAAAAAAAGCACCTTATTTAACGATACTTGCTTTCAATCAAATTGTCCGTCATTTTCCTTCTTCAAAACTTATTATGGTGGGAGCTGGCGAGTTGTTACCAGTTTGCGAACAGTTGGTTGATGCAATGAATTTATCTGGGCATGTTGAATTTAAGAAGGTGCAAACGCCGGAACAAATTCAAGGCTTATTCAATAGGTCGCTCGCATTTGTGCAACATTCTATAGTTGCTGACAATGGTGATTCTGAGGGAACCCCTGTGGCTGTATTAGAAACTCAGGCTGCATCACTGGCAGTAATAAGTACGATGCATGCCGGCATTCCGGATGTGGTTATTAATGGGGAAACAGGATTGTTAGTCAATGAAAAGGAGGTGAATTTAATGGTTGAAAATATGCGCCGGATTTTAGAAGAAAAAGGTTTAGCAAAAAAACTTGGAGTCGCCGGAAGAGAAAGGGTGAGAAAACATTTTAGCCAGGAGAAACATTTAAAACAAATTGAAGAGGCGGTGTTGCAAGCTGTTTCTGACTTTCACAATGAATAATGATAGTAATGTACGTAAGGGCGGAACGCGATAAAGGACTGAACCGTCCCTTCGACAGCTCAGGATGGCGGTTAAGGCTCAGAATTACGATTCAGGCCGCTGGGAGCCAAGCGGCCAGACCTAATTAAATACAGTAAACGAACTTTTAGTTTGAATTTTTATTTTCATAGTTTATTACGCAATACTTTTCTGCAAAGGGATTTTTAAGGTTATGAAAAGCTTAGTTAGCGTCATCACTCCTACTTATAACAGAAGCGGACTTTTAAAAGAAGCCATTGAATCCGTTATTGCTCAAACCTACCGGCCAATAGAATGTATTGTGGTGGATGACGGCTCAACAGATGATACAAAACAAACAGTTGAAAGTTTGAATTTGTATAATGATAATGATTTTACTATAAAATATATTTACCAAACTAATTCCGGTTCCCAGGTGGCCCGTAATACCGGCACTAAAGCGAGCATTGGAGAATTTATACAATACTTAGATTCTGATGATTTATTGTATCCGGAAAAAATAGAAAAGCAGGTAGCTTTTTTTAAAGAAAATCCGGAGTGTAGTGGTGTGTTTGGAGACTGGGAAAAAGGAGCACTGGAAAAAAAAGAATTTATTCTTGCTTATCAAAGTGATGATATGCTGACCCAACTACTAACTGACAGAATTATTGTAAATTTTTCTTTTTTAATGCGACGAAAATTAATTTATAAAATCGGAGAATGGGATTTGAGTATTAAAAGAAACCAGGAGATAGATTTCCAGGTGAGGGGTTTAATGGAGGGCGCGAAATATCGGTATCAATCTCAAACTTGTGGCCTTTGGAGAATTCACACCGGTGATAGAATTGCCAGTACTACGGGCTCAAAAGAGATACTAAGGTTTTTTCAGAAGTGGGAAGTAATACTATTGAAGAAAGGTTTAATGAAGGAAAAAATGAAAATAAATATTGCCCACATTTATTATTGTGCCGTAATACAACGAATAAAAAAATTTGACCGGAGCGATCTCATGCTATTAATTGAATCAGTAAGGTTGAATCCAAATATTCCATTCATTCATTCCAAAAAAATGAGATTAATTAGAAAATTATTTGGATTGAAGATTTGTTTGAAATTGTGGGCTTTAAGGGCAAAATTAAACTGATTTGAAACTAATAAACAAAATATTCAGAGCCGCAGATAGCCGAAAGTCAAGAGCTATAAGGAATATTTTAGTTAGATATTTTAGAATTAAAGCGGGCAACATGCCATTTTGTATTTTTTCAAATGATTGTTGGGGTGCAGAAATTTACAAGGTTTTAGATAAGCCATTTAATACGCCTTTCATTGGTTTAATGTTAATGAGTCCATGCTATATAAAACTCTTGGAGAATCCGAAATACTATCTAGAATTACAACTGGTATTTAAATCAAGGTCAAATTATCCCTCAATGCAAAAGTTAAATGCGGGTATCGATTTTCCGCTTGCAACTCTTGGTAATTCTGATATTGAGATTCATTTTCTCCATTTTAAATCTAAAGAGACTGCAAACGAAAAGTGGAACCGGCGGGTTAAAAGAATAGATTGGAATAATTTGTCGGTGAAGTTTGATTGCGGGAAAGATTATGCGAATGAAGAATCAGTTGAAAAATTTCTGAATTTGCCTTATGCAAATAAATTGATTTTTGGGAGAGAAGACTTTGAACAAAAGGAAGTGAAGGTTTTAGAAAAATATTCTTTCGATGCAGTTGTACAGTTTCGAAATTGTTTTTTAAATTTTAATCCTATTGGCTGGATAAAAGACGAAAAAGAGTATAAGAATAAATTCCAAAAATATGCAGGGAAAATTGCATATAAATATTTATAGCGAACTATGCTAACAAAGCCATTAATCTCCCTAATCATTCCTTGCTATAATGTTTCTTCCTATATAGAAAGAGCTATCAATTCGATTTTATCGCAATGCTATAAAAACCTGGAAATTTGGGTTGTTGATGATGCTTCAACAGATGACACTTTGCAGAAGGTGAATGCATTTGATGATAGAAGAATCAAAATAATTACTTTCAAAGAAAATACACAGAAAGTTGGAGCTGTAAACGATGTTTTGAAAAAAGTAAATGGTGACTATATAGCGTTCCAGGATGCTGATGACTGGAGCGAGCCAACTCGAATAGAGGAGCAGTTAAAGGAATTCCAAAAAGATGCGGAATTGGGAATATGTTTTACAAACTACAGGTACGTTGGAGTCAAAACATTTTTACCCAATAAAATTTCTTTATCCAATGAAGAATTGAGAAATGAATTTTTAAATTATACTCTCAAAAGAGAACCCAATTTTTCACCGACCAATTGCCCGACTATGATGATATCGAGGGCAGCGTTGTATAAAACAAAAGGATACAGCCCTTACTTTGCCGGAAGGGTAGCTGAAGATGTTCAATGGATTTATAGAATATTAAAAAATTTCAAGGGAATTACTATTGATAAAGTTTTATATAATTACCAGTTAAGACAAGGCTCTTTTACTAATATTCAATCTAAAGGCCTTAAAGTAAAATACGCTTATTCATGGCAATTGCTTTCCAAAATTATTTATAAGGATGTGCATGAAGGCATAGATGTATTAGCGCCGGAAAATAAAGAGCTTTTAAAAAATATTGAATTAGAAGCATGCGAAGATGCATTAGTGGAAAAAATTATAGAAAATAATCAAACCCGATTTATTTATGAAAATTGTACACGTTATAAAGTTGGAAAATTCTTTTTGGCGCCTTTTACTTTTTTAAAAAAGAGTTGAACCAAATCTTCTGAATCATGCTTGGTTTTTTATAAATAATTTAAATAAGTAAATGAACTTAACTGCTATTTTAAACTCGCCTCCTAAAGTCCACAGTTGGGGTTCAGGAGAATTTACAGCGACAGGTTTACCTTCTCCTATTTTTGAATTTATGGATAGAGTTCTGACTAAGGAGAGTGTAAGCTTAGAAACGGGAATGGGTATCAGTACCGCAGTTTTTGCTACTAAGTCCGGAAACCATACCTGCGTATCACCGGATCAAGGCGAAATTGAAAGGTTTAAGGAATATGCCATGAAAAATAATTTTTCTATTGATCATATCAACTTTATTTGTAAAAGAAGTTTCGAAGTTTGGAATGATCTAAAAGAACATTCATGGGACATGATTTTGATTGATGGCGGACATGGGTTTCCAACTCCTTACATGGATTGGTATTTTTTCTCACAAGGGTTAAAAATTAATGGTTATATAATAATCGATGATACTCATTTGTGGACCTGCAAAATATTGAAAGACTTTTTGCTAAAAGAGGACGCATGGAAAATGGTATCTCCTTTTTCTGAAAAGACCGTAATATTTCAAAAAATAAAAGACTTCGAGTACGATAAAGAATTTAATCAACAGCCCTATGTGGCTGAACAAACTTTAGCACTAAATAAATATAAAAGATTAAAAGATTTTCCCGGTCGTATGAAATGGAAATTGGAAAAATTTGCAAAAGGGTTAACTAAGCCAGGGAAAGTATAATTACAAAGATGTGAAGACTGTTTTACTTATAGTTCCATTTGATAACATCTTCCCACCTATGAACGGTGGGGTGCAGCGTTGCTTCCACATTATGCACCAGTTAGCAAAGCATTTTGAATTAACGGCTATTATACACCAGGATCGAAAAATTTTTCTAAAATGTGTGGATGAATTTCCAGCTTTGAAAAAAGCAAAAATTTACAGCACAAAAGATGTGCAGGTAAAAGATGCTTTTAATTTGCTTCCGTCCAAACTGGAAAACGCGTTAAGGTCTCGATGGTACCAACGGGAACTGAACAGACCTGCCGATGGAAGTTTGATAAAATATTATCCTATTCTCACCCAACTTTTACAGCAAGAAAAATTTGATGTCATCATTCTCGAAAACATAGCCACTTTAAATGCCGTAAAGATAATTCGTCGCTACAATAAAGAGATAGAAATTATTTACAACGCCCACAATGTAGATACCAATCTAGCCAAGGCCGCTTTTGTCAGAAAAGAAATTTCTTCAAAAGAATTACAAGGTTACCAGGATTTCGAAGGGCATCTTTATAAAACGGTAAATGCGATTTTTACGTGCAGCAAAGATGACAAGAGAATATTCGAAGAAATGAATAAGTATAAGCTAAAGGTTGAAGTGGTTCCAAATGGCGTGAGTATCCCGGAAAAAAAATATGTTGATGGAGTAACCCAACAAATGCCACGATTTCTTATTTTCTGTGGCAGCCTCTGGTCAATACCCAATGCTGAGGGACTGCATTGGTTTTGTAAAAAAATATGGCCACTTGTTTTAAATGAATTTCCGAATTTGAAATTATTAGTAGTGGGCATTGGTGAACTGCCGGAAAGATATTCCGAAGCTTATGATACTCCATCCACTGAATTTGTTGGAACAGTGGATGATGTAAAACCATGGTATAATAAAGCCGCCATATCTGTTGTTCCTTTATTAACCGGCAGCGGCACGCGATTAAAAATACTTGAAGCGATGGGAATGGGAGTGCCGGTTGTTTCTACCTCCATCGGAGCTGAAGGAATTGAATATACGGACGGAAAAGAAATTGTAATTGCCAACACGGAAAGTGAGTTTGTCAATAAAACTATTGACTTACTTAACAACAAAAATCGAAGAGAAAAGCTTTCTGTCGAAGCCAGCAATTTAGCTGCTTCGCAATATGACTGGAATGTGATTGGACGTAAAATGGCTTCCTTCTTAAACAAAGAACTGAAGGTTGCAGATTAATCCATTAGTTAGCGTTTTAATGACCTGTTACAACAGGGGAAAATATATTGCCTTCGCAATTGAAAGCGTCCTTACTTCCACTTATACAAATTTTGAATTGATCATCGTGGATGATGGCTCTACAGATGAAACCGTAAAAATTTTTCAAGGATATGCGGTAAGAGATGAAAGAATAAAAGTGTGTGTAAATGAAAAAAACCTGGGCGATTATCCGAACCGAAATAAAGCAGCGAGTCTCGCCACAGGTAAATACATAAAATATGTTGACAGTGATGATTATATCTATCCGAATGGTTTGGAGACAATGGTAAGAAGCATGGAGCAATTTCCAAATGCAGGTTTTGGTTTATGTTCCTTGAAACCCAATGTAGAAAAACCTTTTCCATTTATGCTTTCTCCAAAAGAAGCTTATGAATATCATTTCTTTGGGCCGGGCTTATTTCATAAGGGGCCGCTTACAGCTATTTTTTTGAAATCTGCTTTTGACAGAATCGGTGGTTTTAAAGAAGAAAGAATGATCAGCGATACAGATATGTGGCACCGGATGGGGTTACAATTCCCTATTGTCCTGATGCCTGATGGAATTGTTTGGCAAAGAAGGCATAGCGAACAGGAACTAAGCGATTCTCATCGTTATATTGTAAATGGAGCCAAAATAAAATGGAAATATTTGCTTGATCCTACATGCCCGTTAGTAAAGGAACAAATAAGGCAGATTCGTAAAATGCGGATCAAGCGATATACAGGTTTTGTATTGTCGGGGATAAAACAATTGAATGGGAGACAGGTTAAGATTTATTTAAAATGTTTGGATGATACTTTCAAAGTAAAAATTTGATTTAGGAGCTCTTTAAAAGCCTGTTCAACTTTCAAAAAATGACGTTTTTTAAAAATAAATTGAGTGGAATTCTCCGGAGAATTCATAGCATAAAATATGGGATGTTTTATTGGCGCAACAGTGATTATAAAATTTCTGAAATTTTAACGATTAATCGAAAGAAGAAAAAGTTCATGGTAAAAAATATGAACATCATAGAATTTACAGGAATTTGTATTAATGACTGTTATCACCTTGGATTTTTAAAAAAGAAACTGGGTACCGTAAAGACAATAGTGGATGTAGGAGCAAACTCAGGAATGTTCGCAATAGCTGCACGGCAGTTATTTCCCCAAGCTAAAATCCATTGTTATGAACCCAATCCGAACCTTGCAGAATCTTTAAGTTTTAATGCAAAACAATTAGACGCTGTACCATATTTTGAAGCGGTCATGAAAAACGATTGTAAGGTGAATCTGAATTTTACCGAATCTGATTTGGCCACTACCGCCAATGAAGCTGATGGAGGAAATATTACCGGAAGCTCTCTTGCGACAGTCATAAAAAGGATAGGACAGATAGATATTTTAAAACTGGATTGTGAAGGAGCGGAATGGGGAGTATTGGAAGATACTGAAAGATGGAATCAGGTGAAATCACTTTCTATGGAATATCATTTATGGGGCAAAGACAGTTCGCGTGTGGAAGATCTTTTTCAATTATTAAAAGATATTAACTTTGAATTGATTCATCATTCCTTATACAATTCACAACAAGGGTTAATGGTGGCCATTAATAAAACAATTCGTTAATAAAATTGAATAGTCAACCTTTGGTGAGTGTATTGATGACTTCCTACAACCGGGAAGTTTATATTGCTGAAGCGATCGAAAGTGTAATGAATTCCATGTACCAAAATTTTGAATTAATTATTGTTGATGATTGCTCAACGGATAATACAGTATCAATAGCTAAAGATTTTGCAAGCAGAGATAAAAGAATAAAACTTTTTGTAAATGAAAAAAATTTGCAGCAATTTCCAAACAGAAATAAAGCCGCTTCCTATGCAACAGGGAAGTATATAAAGTATTTTGATTCAGATGATATAATTTATGATTGGGGGCTGGAATATTGCGTGGATTTAATGGAAAAATTTCCTGAAGCAGGAATGGGTATTTTCCAGGCACAAAACAAGGTGGATGAAGAATATTTAATTCCGAAAGAGGCAGTAAACAAACATTTTTTCAGAAATTCTTTTCTGAACATCGGGCCTTCGGGTATTATTTTAAAGAGGGATGCTTTTGAAAAAGCAGGATGTTACAATCCCAATTACGGAGTGCCATCTGATATGTATTTTAATATAAAAATGGCATCATTATTTCCGGTAGTAATGTTAAAGAAAGAATTCTTTTTTTATCGCGAACATGAAGGGCAGGAAATCAAAAACCGGGATTCTTATTTGTTTTACAATTATCCTTTCATGAGAGATGTATTGCAATTACCCGGCTTACCGGTTTCCGAAGAAGCGAAAACGCAATTACTTTCATGTGCCAGAAAAAGTCTTTTAAAAAGTTGTTTAAGTGATATCAAAAATAGAGGCAGGCTGGTGCCGGCTTACAAAGCCATGAAACTTTCTGGTTTAAAATTTCCTGAAATTGTAAAAACAATTTTTAGTTAAAAATTTATGGACTTAGAGGAAGGTGGAAATAATCCGTTGGTTACAATTGGTATTCCCAATTATAACTACGGGCATTATATAATTGGTGCTATTGAAAGCGCCGTAAATCAAACTTATCGTAATATAGAATTGATTATTGTAGATGACTGCTCGACAGACAATTCGGTGGAAACTATTGAAACCTGGATAAAAAATTACAAAGGGCATAAGCCCATTACTTTTATAAGAAATAAAAAAAACCTGGGTTTACCAGGCTCATGCAGCGTTATTTTAAATAATACTTCAGGAAAATACTTCCAGACTTTGGACGCAGATGACATTCTTTTTCCAGACAAGATTTCAAGGCAGGTGAACGCATTTAATTCAGATGAGATCTGCTGCCTCGTGTATTCTAATGCCAATATTATTGATGAAAATGGCCATAATACCGGCGAGGATTATCTTAAACGGATCAATTATCACGAGCATGCAATGCCACAGGGGAATATTTTTAAAGAACTCTTTAAATTCAATTTTATTCCTCTCCCTTCGGTATTGATCAATACACAATTCGCGAAAGATATTGGCGGTTATGACAACGATTTGCAAGTACAGGATTACTATCTTTGGCTGAAATTATCAGAAAAACATCCTGTTATGTTTCTGCCAGGTCTGACAGCTTCTTACAGGGTTCATTCTACATCAATGTCGAATAATGAAATAACTAATTTAAGCAGTATTGAAAGTGTTTTGAGGATTAAGTATCGATATTATAAATCAGTGGACACTTCGATCAAAAAAATTATCAAGAGAAATATTCATTTTTCAACTGCTGCTTTTTATAAACATAAATACAGCCATGCAGGCATTTGGTTAAAACGGGATTTAATGTTAAACCCTGGCTTAAAGTCATTCATCTATTTTATGTTTTACAACATAGGCATTCCTTTTACTTTCCTTGTTTCGTTAAAAAAACTTTTTCAAAAGGTTTAAGTGGTAAATATTATGTTGATAGGTTTATTACGAGGTGCCCGGAAAATAAGTACTTCCTTTAAAAACCTCCACCTGAAAAGTAAAATATGCTTTTACTCTTATCTATCAAAAGGCAGATTCAATATTCACTCCTCTTTAAAGGCAGGAAAAGGATTTACTATTAAAAGCGATTTAAGTGATACTATAATTGTATTAAAAAACAACATTTCTATCCGGGATTACATGAACATTTTGGTAGGCCATTCAGGTAATTTGTTTGTGGGCGACAATTGTTTTTTCAATAACCGTTGCTCTATTAACTGCCTTGGAAATATTGAAATCGGCGATGATAACCAGTTTGGTGAAAATGTTTTGATGTACGACCATAATCATGTTTATGCTGACAAGAACAATTTAATATCAGGGCAAGGGTACAGTATTGGAAGGATTAAAATCGGAAATAACTGCTGGATTGGATCAAATGTAGTTATTCTTAAAAATGTGGTAATAGGAGATAATGTGGTGATTGGAGCCGGTTGTATTATCCACAAATCAATTACTTCAAATACAACAGTGGTCAACCATCAAAACCTGGTTGAGACAACAAAATAATCACCGTTTATACGCTGTATTTCGGAATAGGAAAAGTTACATAATTGCACAGCTTAGTATACTGAATTATTGAAAGTTTTATTAGTTACCGGAAATTACTTGCCCGGCAAAAAAGGAGGGATTGAAAATTATACCCATTGGCTGGCAACTACTTTGTTAGACCACCAAATTGAAGTAGAGGTAGCGGCTTTGCAAGTGAAAGAAAAAGCAGATTATGTTTACGATGGCATAAAAGTGAATAATCTGAACGAAGATCTTGCCGCTTTTGAAAAAGTATTACAGGATGGTCTATACGATATCTGTCATTTTCATGAATATTCTGAATATGGAGGCATAGAAATTCCCTGGTTTAAAAAAGCCAGGCAATTTGTAACAAAAGTATTTTTCACTTTTCATCTTCCTTATCTCACCTGTTATAAAAATGATTTCCGGTATAATGGAACGGAAGATTGCAATAATTTTTCCGATTCTATGCGCTGCACAAATTGTATAATCGCTGAGAGATTCAGTTATAAAAAGTGGAGAAATGGTGGTCTCTTAAAGTTGTTGCAGGCTTCTTTATCAATAACCGGAAAGAGTAGAATGCAGGAAGAAAAAGTTCTACTTAAACATCAGCATTTAACTGAACTAATCGCAAGTTGTGACCAGGTATTTTTAATAGCCGGCTGGTTTGATCAATTATTAAGAGATAATGGCTATAAAAGCGAGAAGATAAATCTGCTGCCAAATATACTGCAACAGCGTTCTATTAAAGCAAATAAATCTGCAATGTCTTTTCAAAAGAATAAGCTGGTTTTCGCCGGCCGCATTCAGTACCAGAAAGGACTCCACTTGCTTTGCGAAGCTGTGAGAAAAATGAATTGTTATTCACTTGAAATAGATGTATTTGGCAATGTGGTAGATGAAAGTTATTTTAACTTTTGCCAGAAAAGATTTTCATTTAATTATAAAGGAATCATCCCAAGGCAAGAACTGATGGGCTTGCTTCCGTTATATGATTTTTTAGTTTTGCCCAGTGTATTTACAGAAATGTATCCAATGGTAATCCAGGAGGCATTTAACGCACAGCTTCCTGTAATCGCTTCCTCTGCAAAAGGAAATAGGGACGCAATAAATGATGGTGTTGACGGATTTCTTTTTAACTACGATGATGCTGATGATTTAGCTGCAACAATTGATAAAGCTTATAAGTTAAAAAAGGAAGGCTGGTCTCTTCAACCCGAAAAGGTAAAAACGTCAAAAGATGCAATAAATAAAATTTTATCTTTTTATAAATAGATTATAGAATCTGATTGGCCGGGCAAGCTTTCTGAAGACAAGGGTCACAAGGTAAAGTATAACCTACATATCGATTGATATAATAAATCTTCGTTGATCACTAATTTGTCCGTATTATATGTCGGAAGCATGGCTAAATGGTGTAATTCCTTTAGAAGGTATAACGCTTTGCTGTCAATTTGCCCGAAAGCCAGGGTTATCAATACAGATCCCTATATTCTCCAAAAGTTCATTTCAGGCATACAACATCATCTTAACATAGGCCCCGGTATTTACCTTCTTAACAGGGAGATCAGAAGGTCAACAAGAGAAAAAAACTTTGACATTGTGTTCGTAGATAATAAATCTTATCTCTCTTCCGCGACGATACGTTATATAAAAAAGCGCAGGCCACAAACCAAAGTGGTTAATCTTCTAACTGATGATCCGTTTGGAAAATTTTCAAAATCATGGCGGCTGATAAAACAAACTGCTTATTTATATGATCTGATCTTTGTTCAGAGAGAGGTCAATATCAGGGAATTTAAGAACTTGGGCGCACAGCATGTGGAAATCTGTTACCGCTCATTCGACCCGTATTATAACAGGCCCATTTTGTTAGATGCTAAGGAGGCTACTCAATACTATGCCCCGGTTGGTTTTGTAGGCACGTATGAGAATGTCAGGGCATCATATATAGCATTCCTCATTGGTAATAATGTACCCGTAAGTGTGACTGGTAACGACTGGCCAAATGGTGAATATTGGGACGTTATAAAACCGTATTATAAAGGACCTTCTGTTTTTGAAGATGAATATATCAAGGCAATCAATGGTATGGAAGTAGCTCTGCATTTTTTAAGACACGGCAACAGGGATGAGCAGGACAGCCGTACGTTTGAAATACCCGCGTGCCAGGTTTTTATGATTGCAGAAAGATCAGACTTGCATAGCCTTCTCTTTAAGGAGAATGAGGAAGCAGTTTTTTTTTCAACAAAGGAAGAATTGCTGGAGAAAGTAAAATTTTATATAGCCCATGAGGCGGAAAGGAAAAGAATTGCATTAAATGGATATAACCGTTGTTTTACAAGCGGCTATACGCATGAAGAGAGAATGAAAGCGGTTTTAGAGATGATTTTGAAAGCTGAAGGTTGAAGTTGGAGGTTGTTTAATACAAGTTATTAGAGTGAGAAGAATAGTAGTCGCGATATATATTGACCCGGATTTTTTTCCCCCGACCATTAATGCGGTATTAAACCTCGCAGAAGTGAGTGAGGAAGTGATTGTGATCAGCCGGAATAACACGATAACCGATTATCCATATCCTGCAAATGTTCATTTAAAAAAAATAGGAAAGTTTGTCACCGTGAGAGATCTCGAAAAGCAGCCGGTTATTCTTAAGGTTACATATTTCCTGCAATTCACGTGGACTCTTTTCCGATACTCGCGGACACGGAAAACAAGCCTGCTGTTGCTATATGATCATTTCGCAATTTTCTCTTTTTACCTGATGCGGAGAGTCCGTCGCCACACAAAGGTCTGGTATCATAACCACGACATTACAGATAAAAGCGAGTTGAGAAAAGTATCAATCGGAAGCATTGCTTCCAGGTACGAAAAAAATGCAATGAGGCACATAGATTTTTTCTCCCTGCCTTCAGCGGAGAGACTTCTGTTTTATCCGGATATTAAGGTGGGAATACCAGTTTTTATCATTCCTAACTATCCGTCTCTTAAGGTCTATAAAAATTTAAAGTGCAATACCATATTTGAAAATAAAAAAGAAAGAGCAATAACAATAATTTACCAGGGGTTTATAGGGCCGGGCCATGGCCTGGAACAAATACTTGAATTAACAAAAGAAGAAGTGGGTGGTAATTCCCTCATTTTGGTATTAAAAGGATCGGTAACCAATGAGTACAGAACTCATTTACAGGTGATGGCTGAAAAATATGGTGTATCAAATAACGTGACGTGGATTGCGGTTGGCCCATATGCTGAAGTGCCGGCCATAACAGCGACCTGTGATATTGGTATTGGTATAAATACTAACACCGATAATATCAGCCTAACACAGGGTACTGCTTCCAACAAAATATATGAATATGCAGCAAGCGGGTTGCCTGTGATTTTAAATGATAGTGAAGAGTTCAGGAAATACCTGGATAGATATAAATGGGTTTTTTTTACTGATGGTTCCGTAGGATCTTTAAGAAAAATTTTAAATGAAATAATTCAGAATCTAACGGGTCTAAGTAACGAAGCCCGCAGTAGCTTTGAAGAACAATTAAATTTTGAACATGTTTTTTCACCGGTAATAAAAGAAATTTTTACAGCGGCTTCCTGATTTGAAAAAACGGATTTTGTCCTATGAAAAAAAAATTAAGAATTGCAATCGTAATATCTCATCCTATTCAACATTTCTGTCCGCAGTATGTAAGCTTTTCTAAAAATAAGAGTATTGAATTTAAAGTGTTTTTCGGATCGGCACTTGGATATCAAAGTTACATTGATCAGAATTTTAAAAAAGAAATATCATGGGCAAACCTTAACCTCGAAAAGTTTGATCATTTCTTTTTAAACGGTGATAAAGTGATTCCCCCCGACAGAAATTTAGATGCTCCGTCGCTCGAAAAAGAATTATCGGAATACAATCCCGATGTGCTGTTTACCTACGGCTATTTTCAAAAATTGCAGCGGCGTGCAAGTAGGTGGGCAAAAAAAAATAAAGTCGCTATAGCTTATATTTCTGACAGTGAGCTAAGGCACCGGGAAAATAAGTCAAAGGAATTTCTTAAATCCATCTTCTTAAAACGCTACTTTTCGGGGATGGATTATTTTCTTTCTGTTGGCAATGCCAATGAAGCATACTACGCGAAATACAATGTAAAAAAGAGCAAGATCATACGAATGCATTACCCGATTGATTTTGAAAAATATGAAATCAGCTACCGGCACAAGGAAACGCTTCGGAATAACATAAGGAGCAGTTATAAAATCGGAGAAGACGAAATTGTATTGTCAGTAGTTGGGAAGCTCGTTCCCTGGAAAAACCAGGATCACTTAATTGATGCGTTACAATTGCTGGAAAAACAAAAAGTGCATGCACAACTATTCATAATTGGCTCAGGAGAAATGGAAGAGAGGTGGCAGCAGAAGGCATCTGTATTAAAACATAGTGGTATACATTTCACGGGGTTTGTAGATATTGATGAACTTCCTTCGTATTATGCAGCAACAGATATTTATGTTCATCCTGCTTCTTTAGAGCCTCACTCAGTTGCCATCAGTGAAGCCATTCAAATGGGGTGCCCTGTAATACTCAGTGACCGCTGTGGCAGCTATGGAGAAACCGATGATGTCCAAGTGGGGAAAAATGGGTATATTTTTGAGTTTGGAAACGTACCTGAATTAGCAGAAAAAATTAAACAGCTTGCAGCAGATAAAGAATTAAGAAGTCAGTTTGGAAAATATTCGCATGAAATTGCAGTCCGCTATCAAAACACAAGTCACTACGGTATGATCCAGGTATTGGCCGATAGATTTAAAGCATCTTCTGAAAACTAAATGGCGGTAGTTATTTGCAAATTACCAAAAGCAGGCCTCGGCAATCAATTGTTTCCACTAATGAGGGCCTATACATTTGCACACCTAAATCAATTGCCTGTTTTTGTTACAAATTACCATCAGATAAAAGTTGGCCCGTGGTTGCGAAGAGAAAAATCTAAAAGGAACTATCATGGCTTTTTCGCCTTCCAAAAGGGAATTGGCGGTACACTGCTAACCCAATGGAATTTAAAAAAATGGAAGAAGGGTAGGATCATTTCAGAACCTAACCTCGAAATCCTTAAAAATGAGACAACGCCCGGCGTTTCTTTTTTCTTTTCTGCGATTCCTCATTATTCCAAATATTTCTCTGAGTTAGTTGAAAACAGGAAGTTGGTGATTGAAATATTGTGGCAATTAATTTCAGCAAAAAACCGGAAAAAAATAACTGAACACCCTGCACCGTTTATAGGCGTACATATTCGCATGGGTGATTTCAGGAAATTAATTGCGGGTGAAGAATTTGGCAAAGCGGGAACCGTTAGAACTCCCGGGGATTATTTTATTGATGTAATACAATCAATTAGAAAAATCCATGGAGCAAATTTACCTGTAAGCATCTTTAGTGATGGGTCGGAAAGCGAATTAAAGGAAATACTTTTATTAGAAAATGTCAGCCTGGTTACAGGTAATAATGATTTAGTTGACCTGTTTGTTTTAAGCAAAAGCAAGATAATGGTTGCTTCCGCAGGAAGCACTTTTAGTTATTGGGCCGCATTTTTATCTGAGGGAATGGTAATCATGCACCCAACTTATTTAAATCTGAATATAAGGCCCGAAGCTTCAACCCCCGGAGTCTATTATGGAGCGTTTGATGAAAACAGCAAAACCTTAATAAGTCAAATTCATGCTATCAAATATGATCAGGAAAGCGAAAATAAATAACATTATTGGCAAATTCGGAGTAGAACTTCATGGAAAAAGCTACTTACAAGCATTGGCAAAAGGAGAGTTCAAAAATGATACATTTGAAATTCAAAAAGCCCTGATTAAACAACAAGCACCGGTGATATTTGATATTGGGGCTAATACGGGAAGTATTACCGCAAAATATCTTAAATATTTTCCTAATTGCGATGTTTATTCATTTGAACCATTTCCTGACTCCTACCGTCATTTGGAAAGCAGATTTACAAATTTTGGAAATGTGCATTGTTCACAAAAAGCTGTTGCCTCAACTGTAGGCTCAAAAATTTTTTATGTAAATAAGAATGCAGATACCAATTCATTGTTGCGACCTCAAAAAACAGGATTGCGTTCAGATGAACAGGTAGCTAATATGACAGCAATCAATGTAGAGTCCATTGTACTTGATGAATTCTGCGTTGTTGAAAATATTAAACACATTGACATTCTCAAAATGGATATCCAAGGTGGCGAATATGACGCGTTGGTTGGATTAGATGCCATGTTATCAAACAATTCGATTGATCTAATCTATAGTGAAGTTTATTTTATACAGCAATATGAAAATCAGCCTCTTTTTCATGATATTTCACAGCTCCTATTCAAATATGATTTTTATTTGCAGGACATTTATAATCCAATTTATGGCAATGGACATCTTGCATGGGCTGATGTAATATTCACAAGGATGAAAAGCTAATCTATTATGCTAAAATCTCTTTAAAAATATTGCCGTAGATATTTATTATATTTTTGTATCTCTTGC
This sequence comes from Bacteroidales bacterium, assembly GCA_038217255.1. Lineage (GTDB taxonomy): Bacteria > Bacteroidota > Bacteroidia > Bacteroidales > Prolixibacteraceae > Draconibacterium. The sequence goes on from JBBQPP010000003.1 coordinate 32,402, forward strand.
AGATGAAATTTATCCAAGATATTTTTTACAAATGCGTTTTGAACCAAAAAATAGCTTTAAAAATCTTAAACCATAGATTTATATGAAAATTACATACATATAAAATTTATTGGGAAAGGCGCTATTGGGGCAATGGTGCATCGGGCAATCAATCATAGGGAAGGATTGCTAACAACAAGGCAGAGCAAAAATCCTACTGGCAATTATTAAAGGTTATAAAAAACAATGAAGCACCTGCCTGCGATTTATTCTTTTATAAAAACAATAATGATCATGCGTAATACCAGTCGATACCTTCTGTTATTATTAGTATTATATGGATACACTATTTAAAGTAAAATTCAATTGGGGCCTTTACGTCCTGGTGTTAATCTCTATTAAGATTTTATGGACAGATTTAAGCTGGTATAGTTTTTTTGCCCTTGCCATCACGTTACATCAATTTCTATTACTTTTCTATTCCATAGGTGCAGTGATTCCTATAAGGTACCTGGCTGGCTCTTTTATGTGCCTTCAAATGCTGTTGGGACCTACTTTGGCATTTAACGGGTTGGATGAATATCAAACCAATCCCGTTTATAGAATGAAAATTCCTGAATCCGAATATTTCGCATACATGATTCCGGCTATGATTCTATTTATAGCTGGACTTCACATTCGAGCCGGTAAGTTAAACGGAGAAGTTTTAAATGAAGGCGAAATCACAAAATTCATCGATAGTTCAGGCCAGCTTCCTTATGTATTCATAGGGGTTGGCTTCCTATCTACTTTTATAGCCGGCAGCTTTTCTTCCGAACTGGCTTTTGTTTTCACATTATTAAGTGGTTTTCGATATATTGGTGCTTTTATGCTTATTCTCGGCACTAAAAAAATGAAAACTTGGGCAGTAGTGTTGGTTTTTGGCTCTATAGTTATTACAACATTGCAAAAGGCCATGTTCCATGACCTGCTTACCTGGCTTATTATGCTCGGAGCAATACTATCGATCAAGTATAAGCCAAGTAATTTGCTCAAAGCAGCCGGCACAGGCGCCTTTATTCTTCTGGCTGTAATTATTCAGCAGGTAAAGGGCGATTATCGCCAAGCGGCCTGGGGCGGGCGAAATGGTGGGGCCGGAATTGATGCTTTTCAAGACGCCATTGAAAAAAGGGAAAAAGAAAATTCATTATTTGCTACAGCCAGTTTAGCAAAAAGCAATGTTCGCATCAACCAGGGATTTATTATAACAAATATTATGAACAATGTGCCTCAGAATGAGCCTTTTTCACATGGGAAAGAATTGATGCAAATACTCGAGGCTGCATTTTTGCCCCGTATAATAGCTCCCAATAAATTAAATGCAGGCGACAGAGGTATTTTCATGAAGTATTCCGGAATGGCTCTTAAAGAAGGCACTTCTATGGCGCTTAGCTCTCCGGGAGATGCATATGTTAATTTTGGCGTAGCAGGGGGGTGCCTATTCATGTTTTGTTTGGGCTTTTTGTTTGGCGAGGTGATGAATGCGTTTTATACAAATTCCTTTGAATATCCTGTCCTTATTTTATTTACACCATTGGTGTTTTATTATCCAATACGCCCCGATTGCGAATTACAAACTTCTCTCGGCCACCTCGTAAAGTCCTGCTTTTTAATTTTTGTAATGATCCAGGTTTGGAAAATTAAATTCCAGATGCATCATATAAGAACGGCTGTGCCCGATTAGGCATTTCAAGGAGGCGAGGTATTAGCCATTACTCAACAACAATCATTAAACTTGACATTAGCTCAAATATTTAGAAGCCTTCCTTCTTATAAGGGTAAAATAAGGATGGGTTCTTTAATTTTCAAAAAAAATTTGAATTCTGCTATTCCGGTTTCTTTCAAAGGAAAATACAACATTACCTATTCGGTTCCCAACACCATTGATTATATCGGGAAAGAACTTTTTATAAATGGGGTCTACGAAAAGAATACTATCGAATTAATCAAAAAGCTTTTAGACGGATCTTCAGTATTTTTCGATGTCGGTGCGAATATCGGATGTATCTCATTGCCGGTTGCAAAATTAACCAGCGCAAAAATTTATGCGTTTGAACCTTCTCATTCTGTATTTAATTTTTTAAAGGAAAATGTTCAGCAGAACAATATTTCTTCCATAGTCTTAAGTAAAGCGGCCGTTCATTCGATTCACAATAAGAAACTGCATTTCTTCGCGACCGATCAAAAATACGGAGGAAGTTCCCTATCGCCAGTTTATAATCAAGATTCTTATGAAGTGCAATCAGTTTCTTTAGACGAGTACTGTAAGGAAAGAAATATTAATAAAATTGACGTCTTAAAAATTGACGTGCAAGGGCATGAAGCAGAAGTTTTAAAAGGATGTCAATCCCTTTTAAAAGAAAAAAAGATTAAAGCAATCATTTTCGAAATGGAGTCCTGGGCAGAAAAATTAGCCGGTTATCCGGGAGGAGCTTCGCAACAATTCCTGAAAGAAAATGATTACGAAATATTTACTTTAAAAAATGAAAAACTGGAAAATTTGATTACTGAAGGGAGCCATATGTTTTTGGCAAAGCCAAAGGTTGGCTGACACAAAATAGCCGTGAGCAAGCATTCCTCAAAATTGACACGCAGGTGAAGAAAAGTTTACCTGATATTGAAATAACCATTTTGCGTGATAGAGTTGGATAAAAAAAATAAATTTAGAAGAGGGCTAATAAAAAAAATTATTTTAAACAAATACACAACAAAAGTGCGCAACCTGTTTTTCCCGGGGTCTGCATCTTATTGGGAAATGCGATATCAAAAGAATGGAAACTCGGGTAGCGGCTCCTACGGGGAAAATGCGGAATACAAGGCTACTTTCATTAATAACTTTGTTTCTAAAAATAATATTCAAAAGATTATAGAATTTGGATGTGGCGATGGAAATCAATTAGGCCACTTTCGATTGCCTTTTTATTTGGGTTTGGATGTTGCGGTGACGGCAATTGAGAAATGCAAACTGCTTTTTAAAGAAGATAATACAAAAAGTTTTTTTTTATACAATCAAAAAGATTTGCCAGCTAGTTTAAAATTATTTTGTGCAGACCTGGTGTTGTCCTTAGATGTAATCTTTCACCTGGTAGAGGATGAAGTTTTTGAGACCTATATGTTTCATTTATTTAAATCATCAGCAAAGTATGTTATACTATATGGCTGGGATATTGATGGCGAAATAAAATTTCATGTTCGCCACCGTTGTTTTACTAAATGGATTCAAAATAACATACCTGAATTTCGAATAATAGAAAGAATCTCGTGCGAGCCGACGGACAATTTTTGTGATTTTTTTATTTATAAAAGAGTACAAGAATGATCGTTGTATTCGTAGGCCTGATAACCTATGACTAAAATCTTCATCACCATACCCTGGTTCCTTCCCGCGTTCCGCGCCGGGGGGCCGGTACAATCTATTGCCAACCTGGTAAAAGAATTCACGGAGGGCGTGGCGTATTATATCTATACCAGCGATACCGATTTAAACGGTGCAGCGCTCGAAAATGTGATTACCGGGGAGTGGATGGACTATAACGATCATACCAGGGTGTGGTATAGCGAGCCCGGCAAAATAAGCGAAAACCTCGTAAAGCAGGTGGAAGCAATAAAGCCTGATGTGTTGTATATCGTTGGCATCTATTCCTGGCATTTCAACATGGTGCCCTTACTATATACAAAAGCACCCAAAAAGATTCTCTCCACCAGGGGGATGCTGCACCCGGGCGCCTTATCCCAGAAAAAATGGAAGAAGAAGATCTATCTGCAGGCTTTTAAATTGATGGAATACCACCATAAGGTGGTTTTTCATGCTACAGATGCCGGGGAAAGTAACTACATAATTCAATATTTCGGCGAAGCCGCCCAAATTAATATTGCCGGTAATTTCCCCAATAAAATGGAGGCGCTTCCCATGGCAGAGAAGAAAGCTGGTTACCTGAAACTGGTGAGCATCGCACTGATAAGCCCAATGAAAAATATCCTGCTGATGTTGCAGGCTTTGGCCAAAACGGAACACCAAATTCAATACGATATATATGGGCCGATCAAAGACCACGACTATTGGATGCTGTGCAAG
>JBBQPP010000004.1:0-34682 GCA_038217255.1 Bacteroidales bacterium
TCGGCTACTGAGCGGGTTGAAAAAGTTATTTTTTTTGCCGCTGTATTCTGCAACATTACAAGTCCGTTTTTGTCATCAACATTTGTAACTGCAAATGCTTTTTCTGAAAGGCTATCAAAAAATGCCTTTTTAGCTTTAATATAATCAGCAAAAGTTTTGTGGTAATCGAGATGATCGTGCGTGATATTTGTGAAGATACCGCCTGTAAATTCAATACCCGAAATTCTTTTTTGGTGAACTGCATGCGAACTCACTTCCATAAAACAATACTCACAACCTACATTAACCATTTCTGCAAGCAACTGCTGGATTTTCAGTGCATTCGGAGTTGTGCGCGATGCAGTTTCTTCCTTTTCGTTTATACAATATGATATTGTTGAAAGCAAGCCGGTTTTATATCCCAGACGCAAAAACATTTTGTAGAGCAACGTGGCGATACTTGTTTTTCCGTTGGTTCCGGTAACGCCAACAATTTTTAATTTCGAAGAAGGGAAACCATAAAATGCAGATGCAAGTTTGCCCAGGATTTCATTTGAATCGGCAACTTTTATATAAGTAATGTTTTCAGCTATTTCAATAGGAAGGTTTTCGCAAACCACAACTGTTGCACCATTCTGAATGGCTTTATCAATAAACTTGTGTCCATCGGAAAGTAAACCTTGTTGCGCAACAAATACAAAACCGGGTTTTACCAGTCTTGAATCGAATTCAATCCCACCAACAATTTTTTCGGTGGAACCGATTACTTCTGAATACTTTATGTGGTTTAGTATTTTGCTAAATTTCATTTTAACCAAGTGTGAGTATTACTGTTTGCCCTTTTTGATATTTTCCGCCCGGGGTCAACGACTGTTTTTTAACTTTCCCAATTCCGCTGATCCGCACCTGTAGCCCCGCTTTCTCCATTAGATAAACTGCGCTGCTGGCGCCCATTCCTTGCACATTAGGCACCGTGCCTTCAGTAATTTGACTATCAGTGAGTGTAACAACGTCATCTTTAACTTCCACATTTGCCCATTCCGAGTCGGGATCCCCTTTTATATGTTTTATCCTCAATTCGCTGATTACTTCGCGTATATCTTCCGACTGGCCTTTCTTAATGTCGGGGAAAACTATCTTTTCTTCTTCTTTATCTTCCTTTTCCGGTTCTTCGATTAAACCTTGGAAAGCATAAGTTTTTTCCGCAATTTCTTTAAAAACCGGACCGGCTATCGATCCACCATAATAACCTCCACGAGGATTATTAAAGGTTACGATGATTGAATATTTAGGATCATCAGCAGGAAAATAACCTACAAATGAAGCGAGATACATTCCGGCACTATAACCTTCGCTGCTTGTTGCCACACGGGCAGTACCTGTTTTTCCGGCTATCTTAAAATATTCGCTTTGCAAATCCTTGCCTGTACCTTCAATACAAACTCCTTCAAGCATCGCTTTTGCTTTCCCGATTGTTTCCTTAGATGCTATCATCGGATTCAAAACTTCGGTTTTAAACTGTTTTATAAGTGCGCCCTTTTCCCTGATTTCTTTAACCATGTGAGGTTTAACCATTTTGCCATTGTTGGCCACAGCGTTGTAAAAATTCAAAATTTGTATCGGGGTCATTTTTGTTTCATAGCCAAATGACATACCCGCAAGCGTGGTTCCCCACCAATCAGCATCGCCCGGATATTTGAAGAATGGTAGTCCTTCGCCGCTTATATCCAGCCCGAGTGGTTTGTTGATTCCGAAACTGTAAACCCTGTCAACATATTTTTTTGGGTTTTTCTCGTAGAATTCAGTAATGATTTTAGCCACACCGATATTCGAAGATTTTTCAAATATCTGTTTTACAGTTATTGGGCCATTTCCATGTGTGTCTGAAATTCTTCTGCCACTTTTATACCATGAACCGTTACCTGTGTCGAAAACGTTACTTGTATCCACAACGCCATCTTCCAAAGCCACCATCAACGAAACAAGTTTAAATGTTGAACCGGGTTCGTAACAGCCACGTGGTCCCAACGCGAAATTATCCGTCTCGAAATAGTCGCCGTTTAGTTTTCCAAGATTTGCAATGGCTTTTATTTCGCCTGATTGTACTTCCATAACGATTGCTGTTGCCCAGTCGGCATTCGAATTTTGCAGTTGTTTGTATAACGCATTTTCGGTTATATCCTGTATTTTCACGTTCAGGGTTGTGATTATATCCATCCCATCTTCCGGCTCAATTTCGATTCGGGTAACCCAGCGCCCGGAAAGGTTTTGTTTATAGCTGATTCCGTCTGCTCCTTTTAAATATGGCTCAAAAGAACCTTCTAATCCTGTATAACCAATGGCGCCATGAACACCGCCAAAAGCACCTTTGTTTAAGCCGCCCAGAGTTCTTAATGCCAACATTCCCAATGGATTGACCCGTCTGTTTTCCTGTTCGATGATCAAACCACCTCCGTATCTTCCACGACACAGGATCGGGAATTTTTTTATTACCTGAAGCTCGGTGTAATCAATTTTCCGGGGAGTAAGCATGAATCCGCGGTTTCCTCGTTTGTAAGCGTCGTTCAACCTGCGGTTATATTCTCCATGTGAAGCGTTTCCGAAAAAGCGGGAAAGATAATAAGCCAGTGAATCACTTTCGCTGTTGTAAACTTTACGCACCCCTTCCGAAGCCAAATCTATCCTGAGGTAATATCCGGGAACGGAAGTTGCCAACATACTTCCGTCATCGGCACAAATGTTCCCACGATCAGGACTTACAATAATTGTATTGTCGCTTAAATTCTGCTGGATTTTTTCCCAACGGTCGTTTTTGATCTTCTGCACGGAGACCATCTTAACTATTACGACCACGGCAAACACCAGTAGTATAAAGTAGATTAAGGTTATACGCGTTAATATTACTTTGCGAATTTCCACGGCAGTTTATTTTTTTTAACAACTAATTTTTGTGGAGGCCTTACGGGCTCCTGTAAATCAATATGAGCATTTTCAACTTTTCTCACAATTTCTGACGGACGACTTGAATTCATCAGTTTTGCCGATAATGTAATCGACTCGGAGCGAAGCTCGTCCAGGGTTTCTTGCAGCACTTCCACTTTTCTGATAGTGCGTTCCGACCAGTTTCGGTTTGTAATGATCAGAACAGCCAAAAACGCCAGGAAAATAAGAAATGGGATTTGCCGTATTACACGTTCATCTGCTAAAATGGCTCCCCCAATCCACTTTTTCACGTTCGGCTTTTTTCTATTTTTTACTTTCTCCACCATATCAGTTTTTTTCGGCAATTCTCAATTTCGCGCTTCTTGAACGGTTGTTGGTTTTCAGTTCTTCATCGCCTGGTATAATTACTTTCCTGTTTATTAATGTAAAAGGAGAAGAGATATTTCCGTAAAAGTCTTTTTCAACTTTTCCCGCAAAATTCCCAGTCTTCATAAAGTTTTTACAAAGCCTGTCTTCCAAACTGTGGTAGGTTATTACAACCAACCGTCCACCCGGTTTTAGTAATTCTAACGATGCTTGCAGGAACTCCTGAAGTGCATCCATTTCATCATTTACGTCTATCCGTAAAGCCTGAAAAACCTGAGCCAGATATTTGTTTTCAATTGCACGGGGAGTACATTCTGCCACAACTTCTCTTAATTGAGTAGTTGTTTTGATGCTCAATTCTTTCCTTTTTTTACAGATAACCGACGCGAGGTGGCGCGAATTTTTTATTTCTCCAAATAACCTGAAAACCTGTTCCAATTGTTCTTCGGGATATTCATTGATGATTTTTGCAGCATCGGTTTTTGCATCCTGGTTCATGCGCATGTCCAAATTTCCTTCGAACCTGAAAGAAAAGCCGCGATCGGGAACGTCGAAATCATGCGACGAAACACCCAGATCAGCGAAAATGGCATCAACTTGCTCAACCCCATAGAAATTCAGGAAATTCCGTATATACCTGAAATTGTGTCGAATAAAATAGAGCCGTTTGTCATCTAAAACATTTGCAGCGGCATCTTCATCCTGGTCAAATGCAAAAAGCCTCCCGTTTGTTAATTGGTCAATAATTATTTTTGAATGACCACCACCACCGAAAGTTGCATCCACAACGTCGGCGTCAGGAAATAAATTTAACCCCAAGATACTTTCTTGAGCCAAAACTGGTATGTGATAGGTTTGATCCATTCAGTTTATGCTTTTTTCTGCCTTTTTCCCTTTAATTTTTGCAGGAAATCTGCCTTGCTCATATCCAGTTTTCCGCTTTTGCTATCCGACAGCAAGCGGATAGATTCGCCCATTCCAATAAATTCTGCACCTTTTTTAAGATTGGCATATTTAAGATAAGCATCAGGGATATTGATCCTGCCATTTGGCGCCATTGTAACCTTTGTAAAGTTCTGATAGAAAAACTGTAACAATGCGTCATCGTCTTCATCAAACGGGTCGAGTGTGCTTTTGAAATCTTCAACCCTTTTTCTCCAAAATTTCTCGGGATGAATATCGAGGCATTCCCTGTGCAGGTTTTTTTCCATAACCAATGGCTCTGATGCCAAGTCGCCCAACTCCTTTTTAAAAGAAGCGGGAAGTACAATTCGGCCTTTGTCGTCAATGGTTGCGCTATATGTTCCTGCAAATTCAATCATGAAACCAATTTCTGCTATTTTTGTAGCGTAAAAGTATGAATTTATTCCAAAATATGACAATTTATTCCATTCTATTCCACTTGATATTAAATCTTTAGCTGTCATTTGTTGTTGAAAACCTGATGAAATAATGTTGAAAAGTTGTTCACAACAAAAGTGTTGTTTAGTTAAGGTGTTGAATATATGTATTTTACGAATTTGCATAAATTAATAAACAGTAGTTAATAACTCATTTTTCACGCATGATATTTAAGCCCGTAATATTTGAAGTTTTTGATAAAAGAGGTTCTTAAGTGAAATCAAGACTTGTAAACCCTTGAATTTGAGAATTGAATGTCAGTATTTGATTTATGGCGATTTTTTACTTAATTGCTGCCAAAATTAAAAGCGTGGAAGAAAGTAGTTCAAGCACATTTAAACCAATAAATATCAAAGAGATATTCCAGGAAAAAAATCCAGCTCTGGCCAAGTTCATACCGGGTTTTGTTTTCAGCTATATCAAACGGATATTACACCTTGATTTTTTCAACGATTTTATGAAACACAATGGTCATTTGAAGGGGATACCATTTGTAAATAAAGCTATTATAGAATTCAATATAAAGGAACAGATAAATGGATTTGAAAATATCCCTGAATCAGGCCGTTTTATATTTGCAAGCAACCACCCGTTGGGAGGTTTCGATGCATTTCTGTTAATGAAATGTGTTGACAAGCGATTGGGAAAACTTAAATTTCTAACAAACGATATTTTGCTTGGCTTCCCGAGCCTGCGCCCTATGTTTATTCCCATAAACAAGCACGGCGGCAACACTCGGGAAGCAGCGGTGATATTGAATGCCACTTATAACTCCGATGAGCAAATCCTGATTTTCCCGGCGGGATTGGCCTCAAGGAAAATAAATGGGAAAATAGTTGATTTGGAATGGAAAAAGCATTTTATTGCCAAAGCCGTGAAACATCAACGGGATATTATCCCGGTTTTTATAGGAGGGCGAAACTCAAATCGCTTTTACCGATTGGCTAATATCAGGAAGTTTTTACACATCAAATGGAATATCGAAATGTTCTTTTTGCCCGATGAATTGATGAAACACAGGAATTCGGAAGTGCCTATTTACTTTGGTAAACCAATTCCATATCAAACTTTTGATAAATCAAAAAATCAACCAGAATGGGCGGATTGGGTAAAAGAGCAGGTGTACAAATTGCCTGCACACGTTAACAATAAGAATTAAAGTCAACATAATAACCTGCAAAAACAGGATTTTTTCTAATTTTGCATTCTATTTTTCAAAAAAAGAGACCGTAAATGAAAAACATAGTTGAGCCTCTACCGAGGGAAATGATTTACGCCGAACTTATCCCAGAGAAATTACTCAGAAAGACCAACAAAGGTGGAAACGAAATATATGTGATAACATATCAGGATTCTCCGTCGGTAATGCATGAAATCGGGAGGTTGCGTGAAATCACTTTCCGCGATGCTGGTGGCGGAACAGGCAAGGAAACTGACATTGATATTTACGATACAGCCGTTTCCCCGTTTAAACAGTTAATTGTTTGGGATCCCGATGCAAAAGAAATCTTAGGTGGTTATCGTTACATACTCTGTGCCGAAGCTCCCCGGGATGAACATGGTAATGTTGTGTTGGCTACATCGCATCTTTTTGATTTTTCACAGAAGTTCATCGACGAATATTTACCGTATTGTCTTGAATTAGGCAGATCGTTTGTCCAGCCTGCCTACCAATCGAGCAAAGCCGGGGCGAAAGCCCTTTTTGCACTCGATAATTTGTGGGATGGATTGGGTGCTTTAACTGTTGATCATCCTGAAATTAAATACTTTTTCGGGAAAATTACAATGTACACCCACTTTCATAACAAGGCCAGAAACCTAATTCAGTTTTTCTTAAAAAAATATTTCAGGGACAAGGAAAACCTGGTTTACCCAAAAGAGCCGGTTGAATTTGACATGGATGTGAAGGCAATGGAAAAATTGTTTGATGGCGAAAACTACAAAGAAGATTATAAAATCCTTCTGCAAAGTGTAAGGCAATTTGGCGAAAATGTGCCACCGCTAATTAATTCCTATATGAACCTTTCGCCATCAATGAAAACCTTTGGTACTTCAAAAAATATAGAGTTTGGGGAAGTCCTTGAAACTGGTATTATTGTAACTATTGAAGATATATATAGCTTTAAGGTTGATCGCCATATTGAAACTTATATAAAAGACAAAGAAGATGGGCAATGGCCTGAACCCAAATAATACATTATGGATTTTTATTCCAATTTTCCAAAAATCCTAGTAGCGGTTGATGCTATAATTTTCGGTTTTAATGAAAATGAGTTTGACTTGAAGTTGTTGTTGCTTAAACGTAATTTCGAACCGGAAAAAGGTAAATGGTCGTTAATGGGTGGATTTGTATCACTTGAAGAAAGTCTGGATAAAGCTGCACAAAACATTGTTTTCCGATTAACGGGTTTGGATAATGTTTATATGGAACAACTTTTTGCTTTTGGCGATGTTGACCGCGATGCAGGGGGCAGGATAATTTCAGTAGCTTATTTTTCTCTTTTAAAGATAAATGATCACGATAGCGCATTGTTGCAAAAATATGGCGCATCCTGGACATCAGTTAATGAATTGCCCGAACTAATTTTCGACCATAAGGATATGGTCGAAAAAGCTTTAAGAAAACTTCGGATAAGGGCTCGCACGCAACCCATTGGTTTTGAGCTGTTACCTAAGAAATTCACAATTCCCCAGTTACAACGTTTGTATGAGGCTATTTATCAAATCCCTTTCGATAAAAGAAATTTTAGACGGAAATTACTTGCGATGGGTTTGCTTGAAAAACTTAATGAAAAGGAGAAAGTTACTTCTAAAAAAGGAGCTTTTTACTATCAGTTTAACAAAACAAAATACGAGGAGTTACTGGAACGGGGTTTCAATTTTGATTTATAAAATGCATCTGCTGATACTTTTTGGAGGAATTAAAGACTGTTTTTGAAAAAATTAAAGGTTAAATATCCAATAAATAATAAATAATAAAGAAATAAGAAAGTTATTGTTCCAATTACGTTCTATTCACTTTTACATTCGTTATTCCTTATTAATTATTTCTTATTTTCTTTAGGGGAAAAACACAATATTAATACGCCCGTTGATCTTTACCTTCAACAAAATTAATAAAAGAACTATTTACAACCCTGTTTCCACCAGGTGTTGGGTAATTTCCTGTAAAATACCAGTCGCCCAGATCGTTAGGGCATGCTTTGTGTAAGTTTTCAATTGTTTGATAAACAATTTCCACTTCGGCTTTGCAATCTTCTGGTTTTAACAACTCAGCAATTTTTGCTGAGATTTGCTCCGGTGTAAACTGGCGGTAAATTTCCCGAACATAATTTACAATCTCTTCTTTTGGTAGATTTTCCTGTTGTTTACATTTTTCATAAACATTGTCGATGATGGACTGCTGGCCTTTATCTTTTAAAAGTTCTATTGAGGCATTAAAAGCTATAAATTTATCCAAACGTGCCATATCAATCCCGTAACAATCGGGGTACCTGATTTGCGGGGCTGATGAAACCACTATAATTTTTTTGGGATGAAGCCTGTCTAATATTCGCAATATGCTGTATTTCAGTGTGGTTCCCCGAACAATTGAGTCGTCGATAATAACAAGAGTATCAACGTCATTTTTAATAATTCCGTAGGTTACATCATAAACGTGGGCAACCAGGTCATCACGGCTGGCATCATCGGCAATAAAAGTGCGAAGTTTAACATCTTTAATTGCAATTTTCTCAACACGGGGCTCAAAAGAAATGATACGTTTAATATCATCATCAGTCAAAGAGCCGTTTTTCTTTTTAATTTCTTCAATTTTCCAATCAACCAAATAATGTCTTATTCCTTCAACCAATCCGTAAAATGCAGTTTCTGAAGTATTGGGGATATAAGAAAATACTGTATTTTCAAAGTCATAGTCAACAGCTTTTAAAACAGCCGGGCATATCAGTTTCCCCAACTCTTTGCGTTCCTTGTAAATGTCTTTGTCGCTGCCCCTTGAAAAATAAATGCGCTCAAATGAGCAAGAATTTCTTTTGTGCGGAACGCGGATAAGTTCCTTACTAATCCGTCCGTCCTTTTTGATAATCAGCGCTTCACCCGGTTTAACTTCATTTACTTCACCCATATGAACATTCATAACCGTTTGTATAACAGGCCGCTCGGATGCTACCACAACTATTTCATCATTGTAATAATAATGTGCTGGTCTGATTCCCCATGGGTCGCGTATTACAAATGCATCGCCATGACCAATTAAACCTGCAATTGTATAACCCCCGTCCCAGTCTTTGGTGGCCCGCTCAAGGAGATTTTGGATATCGATGTTATCCTCAATTTTATGGGAGATTTTATCGTTAGAAAGTCCTTCGTTTTTATACCTCCGAAATAAAAGCTCATTCTCCTGATCCAGAAAATGCCCAACCTTCTCAAGGGCAGTAACCGTATCGGTATATGCTTTTGGGTGCTGGCCTAAATCAATAAGTACTTTAAAAAGCTCATCTGTATTGGTAAGATTAAAATTCCCAGCTAATACCAGGTTTCTTGATTTCCAGTTGTTTTGTCGCATTACCGGATGAACGAAATCAATGCCGTTTTTTCCGAATGTTCCGTACCTTAAATGCCCGAGATAAAGTTCACCTGCAAAGGGAAAATTCTTGTATGCCCAATCGATATTTTCTATTTCCAGCCTATCCGAAATTGCTTTTTGCAAGGGTTCGTTTATTTGATCAAAAACATCTTTAATAGGATTTTCTTTTACCGAGCGGTATCGACTAATGTATGCACTGCCCGGTGCTAAGCTGTTTTTAACACAAACCGCTCCAGCGCCATCCTGCCCCCGGTTGTGTTGTTTTTCCATCAAAAGGTACAATTTGTTTAACCCATATTTCCATGTTCCGTATTTTTCCTGATAATACGACATTGGTTTTAGTAATCGGATCAACGCAATTCCGCACTCGTGTTGAATTTGGTCACTCATATTGTACTTGTTTCATCAATGGAAAATCAATTTCGTCGGTAACTATAAATGCTACCGGATAATTGTCTTTTATTTCTTTGTATAGTTTAAGTGCTTCGTTTTTAGTTCTGAAATCGCCCACTCTGACCCTGAAATTTGGCGATACGTATTTTATATGTACTGTATTATCAGGGTAAACAGATAGGAACTCCATTTTTTTCTTCAATGCTTTTTCTTTTGCGTCAACATCCGAACTAAAAAAAATCTCAACCCTAAAACCATCAATTTTGTTTTTGATTTTGTTGTTTTCGATATGCCAGCCCAACATTTTGTCAAGCAGTGGATCTCTGTTAACTTGAATATTTTTTAGTATTTCAGGGAGATTTGACTCCTGTGTATTATCATCAGGAAATGAAACCTGGGCAATTATGACTTGATTAGTCAGTATGCTTAAAAAAAATAGTAGATACCGTAACATTGTTCCCCTGTTTATTGTGATGGCAAATATAGATCAAAAAGCTTAAAACGATAATTAATTTAATCCACAGGTTTAAACAATCATTTGTTTTAAAAATTAAATTCCTGTAAAAAAGGGCATTACAAAACAATTACAAAATAAGATGAAAAGTTTTTGTTAATAGGGCTAAGATTGAATTAACATTCTTAATAAAATGGTGCTTTTGTTAATATGATTTTAATAGAAGTTTCTGTTAATAAAAATATACAACAACCAAACTCTCAAATTAATTGTTATTATTTCTAAAATAGTCTTTCAAATACTTTTTTATTGATATTTTCGAATTCCTTAGTTGGGATTAACAGTGATATTACACGATATTTTACATGAAAGAATGGGAAAACTTATCAATGACTTCAATACTTACAGGTCGAAAATGAATGAAAGGATCCTGTCCTCCGACAATAAAGTGATGAAAAGGATTTACAGGCTCGACACATTGACTTATCAGGAAGGAGCTTTGTCAACCAAAACGAAGGAAATGCCCGGTCTTGCAACTTCAATGGTTTTGCGTTGCGACGATTGTGTAAAATATCATCTTGAAAAATGCTTTGAACAGGAAGTTACCACCGATGAAATGTTCGAACTTTTTGGTGTTGCCAATTTGGTAGGAGGCACCATTGTAATTCCACATACAAGAAGGGCAGTAGAATATTGGGAAGAATTAAATGGGATAAAAGATTAGATTTAAATATATAACAGCACAAAAAATTAAAAAATGGATAAAATATTTGCAATTACTTCTACGGGTAAGACAGAAAAATCTTTCATGGATCTGCGTTTTGGGAAATGTGATAACGTGGTTATTTTCAATGTAACAGCAAACCAGTATTCAGTTATCGAAAACCCATTTAAGGAAGTGGAAAATAGTGGAATTCAGTTAATTGCATATCTGAAAGAATTGCAAGTTACTTCGATTATCACTGGAGAGGTTGGTCCAAAAGTAAGCTCTTTGCTTGAAAACGATAAACTTCAATTGATACTATTGCCCGAAGAAAGGATTAAAGTTGAAGAAATTATGGACAGGATTAAACCATAGGTTTCTTTCGTTTTCAATACATTAACTGAACACCAGGATTTCAATAATCATATCCATCTGAGAGTTATTGAAATTTTTAATCTGAAACAGATTAGCAATAAGGGTAAATTGTAATTATAAATTGTTACAATTTAATTTTGTTATGAAATAGAATGGAACTTTTTTTACCAGCAAGAAATCTTAAAAATAATTACAAATGCAAGTTCGAAAAGCAACTGCCGAAGATATTGTTTCAATTGTGGATTTTCAATTAAAAATGGCTGCTGAAACTGAGGGTATTCAATTAGATGAACCTACTGTTTTTGAAGGTGTTACTGCAGTAATTAACGACAGAAATAAAGGGAAGTATTATGTAACTGAAATCAATAAACAAATTGTGGCTTCCCTTTTAACAACTTTCGAATGGAGCGATTGGAGAAATGGTACCATTCTTTGGATCCAGTCGGTTTATGTGTTGAAAGAATTCCGCAGAAAGGGAGTTTACCGGAATATGTATTCGCATATAAAAAATTTGGTTTTGGAAAACGAAAAATTAAATGGGATACGGCTGTATGCAGATAAATCGAACTTCGCGGCACACAAAACCTATCAGGAACTTGGGATGAACCATGATCATTACATTACTTTCGAATGGCTTAAATAATCTGTAAAAAAATTGTTTTGAACACTTATCTCTATAAATTGATACAGGAAGGCGAACACCAGCAGCAGGATTTCAAGTACTGCATAAACGATTCAAGAAAAATCGCAAAATCACTGGTGGCTTTTGCCAATACCGATGGTGGAAAACTTTTGGTCGGAGTTAAAGATAACGGCAAAATTGCAGGAATAAGAACAGATGAAGAATTTTATATGGTTGAAGCTGCAGCCAAAATTTACAGCAACCCTCAAATCAATTTTTCAACTCAGCAATGGCACGTTGAGGGGAAAACAGTTTTGGAAATTCAAATTGAAGCCAGCACAACGAAACCGCATTACGCAAAAAATGAGGATGGAAAATGGCTGGCATACACGCGTGTGCATGATGAAAATATCCTGGCACACATAATCCAGCTCAATATCTGGAAAAAAAATAACAGCCAGGTCGGTATTCATTTTACTTATTCAGAATCCGAAAAAATATTAGTCGAATATCTTCAGGAAAATGCTACAATTACATTCTCTAAATTTATCAGGTTGGCTCATATTTCGAGAAATAAAGCAGAAGAGGTATTAACCAACTCTGTAATTATGGATATTGTTAAAATGAAAACTGAAAAAGAAGGTACATTTTTCACTTTAAATACAAAGTTTGATGAAAACTTCCCAAAAATAATTGACAAAATAAAAAGGTTGAAAGTTTAACCTTTTATTAATTGGTTCAAGTTCCACATGATAGTTAAAAAAATATTTTTATCCACTCTAAATTAAATACTGTATTATGTTGTATAAGTTAAAATTACTTTCTTTTTTCCTACTGACAGGAATTACTGTTTTTGCTCAGGATCAATATCTTACTTCTAAATCGGAAGATTTGGAAAAAACCTACGAAAGCAAGTCAAGCTACCTGGTTAAAGAATTTCCGCAGAAATTCAGGAAAGATAAACCAAAGAATATCATATTGTTGATTGGCGATGGAATGGGAGTTTCGCAGGTTTTTGCCGGATTAACGGCAAACAAAGGTCATCTTTTTTTGGAAAACTGCAAATACATTGGTTTTTCAAAAACACAATCTTCCGATGATTATATTACCGACAGTGCAGCCGGAGGAACTGCACTCTCGGCAGGAATAAAAACATACAATGGAGCTATTGGGGTCGATGAAAATGGGAATACCGTGAAAACCATTCTGGAAGAAGCATCTGAGAAAGGATTGGCAACCGGATTGGTTTCAACGTCGGCAATTACACATGCCACGCCAGCATCGTTCATAGCGCACCAGGCAAGCAGAAGTTCTTATGAAGACATTGCAGCCGATTTTCTGAAAACTGATATTGATGTATTTATTGGCGGCGGCCTTGATCATTTCACAAAACGAAAAGATGGTCGTGACCTTACGGATGAACTTAAAAGTAAAGGGTATGAAGTTGAAACGGATTTGAAAAAAATCGGAAAAGTTAAAAAAGGCAAACTTGCAGGTTTAACTGCCGATGTGCACAATGGCAGAATGAGCGAAAGGGGCGACATGCTTACTGTTGCAACAGAAACGGCACTGAATATTTTAGACAATAACAAAAAAGGATTTTTTTTGATGATAGAAGGTTCGCAAATTGATTGGGGTGGCCACGCCGGAAGTACAGTTTATGTTGCCGAGGACATGCTCGATTTTGACCAGGTTATTGGTAAAGCACTTGAATTTGCCGCAAAGGACAAAGAAACACTGATAGTTATTACTGCCGACCACGAAACTGGTGGAATGGCTATTACTGGTGGAAATATGGGAAAAGGTGTTGTGCAGGCTGCCTTTCCTACCGGTGGCCACACGGCTGTAATGGTACCCGTTTTTTCTTATGGGCCTGGAGCTGAGGAATTTATAGGTATTATGGAAAACACTGACATTCATGCCAAAATGAAAAAACTGCTTTTAACCGATTAATTAAAGCAAATCAAAATAAATTGCCGGCATTTTATAAAAATAAGATATCGGCTATTTTTTTGTTTGAATATATGAATTTCATACCTTCATCGTCCCAAAAACAGATTTTAAACAAAAAGCACTTGTAATGTGTTGTTTTTAAAATAATTAACTTAACTAATAAAAAGTGAAAGAAGCTCTGGAAGTTCTTGATAATGTCAGGTTAAATTTCTCCCCAGCCGGTTTATTGGCGTTAAATATCACTATTGCTTTTATCATGTTTGGCGTTGCGCTCGACATTAAACTAAAGCAATTTAAAGATCTGATGATGAACCCAAAATCGGTGATTGTCGGTGCAATTTCGCAATTTGTTTTGCTGCCCGCAGTCACTTTCCTATTTATAATGCTGCTAAATCCTACGCCTACGGTTGCATTGGGAATGATACTGATTTCGGCATGTCCGGGAGGGAATATTTCAAATTTTATGTCGTCAATGGCTAAAGGAAATGTGGCATTATCGGTAAGCTTAACTGCTATTTCAACAGTAGCCGCCACATTTATGACACCACTAAATTTTGCTGTATGGGGTAAATTATTTGTAAAACATTATACAAATGCTGCTGCTGGTAATTATTTGGTTCCAATCGAAATCGATTTATGGCAAATGGTGCAAACTGTAGTTATTCTTTTAGGAATTCCAGTTATCTTGGGACTGCTCACTTCCCAATTCATGCCAAAATTGACTAAAAAAATTAAAAAACCCATCCGGCAATTGTCTATCGTAATTTTCATCGCTTTTGTAATTATTTTATTGTCAGCCAATTTCGGTCATTTTAAGCGTTTCATCCATCTTGTATTTATTATTGTATTGATACATAATGGACTGGCACTTGCAACTGGTTATTTTACATCCACTTTTTTCAAATTACCCCGTATCGACAGACGTACCGTTACACTTGAAACCGGTATTCAAAATTCGGGATTGGCACTTGTACTTATGTTTAACCCAAAAATTTTCCCGCCCGAACTTGAATTAGGCGGGATGACAATCATTGCAGCTTGGTGGGGCGTGTGGCATATTATCAGTGGATTGGTCATTTCAACCATCTGGGCAAAAAGAATTCTTCCTCAACAAGCATAAATTATATAGTTTTGCAACCTCTTTTTTAAGTTGACATTTAGAATTATGAGTTACGAAAAATGGTCATGGGGTTACTGGCTCCTTAAAAAGTATGTGCAATTTGCCGATTGGTTAATTTATAACAAGGTAATCGTTAACGGATTAGAGAATATCCCAAAAAACAAACCAATCATTTTTTCGCCCAACCATCAAAACGCACTAAGCGATCCGATGGCTATTTTACTGAACACAAAGTTTCAACCTGTTTGGCTTGCCCGCGCTGATATTTTCAAGAATAAAACAGCGGCGGTAATCCTTAAATTTTTAAAAATAATGCCGGTTTATCGTTTGCGCGACGGCAAAGAAAACCTGGCGAAAAACGACGAGATATTTTTAAGTTCTGTAAGGGTGCTTGAGAACAATTTTGCTTTGGGACTTTTTCCCGAGGCTGCCCACTCTGGCAAACGTCAAATGCTTGCGCATAAAAAGGCCGTTCCGCGAATTGTTTTTATGGCCGAAGAAAAATCTCAAAACAACCTTGATATTCAAATTATTCCGACCGGGATTTTTTATAGCCACTATTGGAAATTTAACCGAAATCTGATCGTTAATTTCGGTAAACCAATCCGGGCAAATGAATTTCTTGATGAATTTAAACAAAGCGAAAGTGCTGCAACTTTATCGCTGAGGCAAAGGGTTTTATACGAAATGCAATCGGTGGTGCTTGAAATAAAGAGCACCAAATATTATGATGATTTTGAATCGATTCGGGAGATTTATGGAAAACATTTCCTAAAAAGACAAAACCAAAAGTATTCGGTTTTAAATCTTTTTCAATCCGATCAAAAGCTCGTTAAAAAACTCGATGCGCTGGAGGGAAATAGTATTGAACTTACTGAAAGCATTGTTGAGTCAGCAAAAGAATATGTTTCGAAAATCAGGAAACTAAAAATCAGGAGTTGGTTGCTTGAAAAATCAGATTTAAATTGCTTGAAAATAGTATTTAATAAATTAATATTGCTTTTGGGTTTGCCCATTTTTCTGTTTGGATTTTTTTTTAATGCGGTCCCGTTTTTTATCATCGACACAATTACACGCAAAAAAATAAAAGACAAAGGATTTTGGAGTACTTTCTTTTTGTCATTGGGAATTATATTATTTCCCATTTTTTATTTGATTGAATTCTTTGCCGTTTCATGGTTGATTCCCGAAATTTGGCTAAAACTCATACTTTTAGTCGCCATGCCATTCGCGGGAAAAATCGCCTTTTTGTGGTACATTTTATTTCGAAAAACCGTTGGCCGAATCAGGTTGTTAATGCTGAAACTTTTTCGCAAGAAGGAATACAACAACCTTTTGAAGGTAAAAGAGTTGTTGTTCGAGAAGTTGGATGAAAATATTTCGGTGTAAGACTGATATATTCATGACCTCCTTTTTCTCGCTCCCTTTTTCTGTCTTTCTTTTGTCCGTTGAAATTTATCATCAAAATTCTTTTTTGAAGAAAAAGAACGTTTTTTTGTGTGAAATGCGCCCTGGTAAGTCGGATCATCAATTTTTCGCTGGCGATCGATCTCGCGCAAATAGTTCTGATTTTCGTTAAATTCGGTTTCAATTACAACTACTTCTTTTGGCAAATCGAGCAATGGAAGAGGCATTCGGATTAACTCTTCAATTCTTTTTAAATGCCATTCATCGGCTGGATCAATCAAGGTAATTGCATCTCCTGTATTTCCTGCCCGGGCAGTTCGACCAATCCGATGCACATAATCTTCGTAATTTGTTGGTAAATCGAAATTGATAACGTGGCTCACAAGGCTGGCATCCAATCCACGCGCCGAAACATCGGTAGAAATCAATATTCTGACCTCTCCATTTTTAAATGCGTTTATAGCATTTATGCGAGTGTTTTGTCCTTTATTCGAATGTAAAATCCGTTTCTCGCCTTCCGACTTCCGTTTTATTACCTTGAAAACTTCTTCGGCGTGTTCTTTTGTTTTTACAAAAATAATTACCCGGTTGAAAGTTTCTTCATCTTCCAGCAAATGCTGGATCAGATGGAGTTTTGTTCGGTAATTCGGCACTCTGTAAGCTTTTTGAGTTACATTCACAACGGTAGTTGCCGAAGGAGTTACCTCAACTTTTTCATAATGATCAAGGAATTCTTCTACCATTTTTTCCACGTTTTCATTAAAAGTGGCTGAAAAAAGCAGGTTTTGACGTTGGTGTGGAATTACATCCATAAGTTGTTTCAGTTGTGGCATAAATCCCAGATCCAACATTCTGTCGGCTTCGTCAATTACAAGGTGTTTAACTTTTTTCAGCGACAAAGAACCTCCGCGATACAATTCCCACATTCTGCCTGGTGTTGCAATCAAAATATCGATTCCAGGTTCCAAAAGTGCGGCGTGTTTTGTCCAACCAATTCCGCCAAAAACTGCTGCATGACGTATATCAGAAAGCGCGGTCAATTCTTCCACATCTTCACCAACCTGTATTGAAAGCTCGCGTGTGGGCACAATTATTACTACTCGAGGATCTTTCCCTTCGGCCTTTCTGAGTTTTGTTAAAAGCGGAAGTAAATATGCGGCTGTTTTTCCTGTGCCAGTTTGTGCAACACCAACTACATTTTCTCCTGAATTTATTTTAGGGATTGCTTCCAGTTGAACTGGTGTTGGTTCAACAAAACCAATATCATCTAATGTTTTCAGTAAAACCTTGGCAATTTTTAAATCTTCGAATGTCTGTTTCATAGCGCAAAAATAGGAAAATCAATCAATTACTTCAATTTATACATCTTCCCAGGCATTGCAAGCAACACATTTTTAAATTCAAGCGTAAGCAACATGGCGGAAACCCGGCTTACTGGCAGAGTCAATTCGGATGAAATCTGGTCGATAAAAAGGTCCCCATTTTCGCGCAGAAGATTTACTATTTTTTCTTCATCTGCGGTAAGGTCAACAAATAGAGTCGATTGCACAACTGCCTTTTTTGAGGTTTGTTCCCAACCCATAAAATACTCCAAATCATCGATTCCTTCTATTAAATTTGCCCCGCTGTTGCGAATCAACTGGTTGCAACCTTTTGAAAAAGGATCGCCGGCCCGGCCTGGGAAAGCAAAAACATCGCGGTTATACGAAGAGGCAATTTCGGCAGTAATTAATGCCCCTCCTTTTGATGCCGATTCCACAATTATTGTCGCATCCGCAAGTCCGGCAATAATCCGGTTTCGGCGGATAAAATTTGATGGATCGATTTTCGTCTCACTGGGAAAATCGGTAACAAGGCCACCATTTTCCAGCATTTTTTTTGCGGTTTCGGCGTGTAATGACGGGTACATTTTATCTAATCCGTGACCCACAACACCGACCGTCGGCAAATTATATTTCAATGCCGATTTGTGTGCTTGTATATCGATTCCATAAGCAAGTCCGCTCACAATCAATGTCTTATAGTTTCTTTCAGAAAGCTTTTGGATTAGTTCTTCGCAAATCTGTTTTCCGTAGTTCGAGGCATTCCGGGTGCCAACAATGCTCACAATGCGTTGCTCATTCAAATCCAAATTACCCCTTGTGTAAAGAATTATCGGTGCATCGACACAGGTTTTTAATCGGCGTGGAAAATTTTTATCTGTATAAAAGAGAACTTTGATTTCATTTTTCGTAACAAAATGCAATTCCTTTTCTGCCTTTGTTAATACGCTTTTATCCTTTATTCGGTGGGCATTTATTGAACCAATTCCAGGAATTTTTTGCAATGATTTCAACGATTCAGAAAAAATACCGTCAATGCTGCCAACATAAGCAACAATGTTTCGGGCAAGTATCCCACCAATTCCCGGAATTATCGACAGGGCAATTTTATAGAGCAATTTATCGTCCATTTTAAGGGTAAAATTATTTCAATTGTGGTAATAGTTGATTGATTGAATTGGCTATTTTTTGGCGATCGGCTTTTTTTACGGCCGACAAACTTACCGAAGGATATTCGGCTATTCCCCGTTTTGTTTTTACCACCAATGTTAAATCTGACAATTTCCCAAAAACCGAGTTGTCAAAAAAAGCATTTTTAAGCACCCGTTGCTGAAATTCTATCTCGTTGAATTTTGGGCTGCCAAAACTCACGGCTTTATAAAAACGAAGCCTGATTTTGTTGTTTTCATCACTGAATTCAATAAACTGGTAATCGGCCACATGAAAATAAATATACCAAACTGAAAAAATGCCGATACTCAATAAAGCCAATCCTAAAAAATCGAAAAGGAAAAGCAATAGCGCTGCAACAGCTAAAATCACGCTCACTAAAAAAAATATCTGTTTCAATTTCACCGCTCTTTTCTTATTATTTATCTGCATTTATGTTTATCAAATTTTGATTTAATTAAAGCACAAAGATATTTCAAATTCCGAAAACCATTTTTATTTTAACTTTACCGCAATTTAATAGCAAACTATGGGAAATTCAACAATTTGCTCAAAAATAATATACAGTAGTTTTACGGAGCAGGAACTTTTTAAGTGGATTGAAAAATATTCAAAGGGTAAAGTTTTTCTGGCAACGGAAGAAACTGTCAACGATATTTGGATTTCGAAATTTGATGATTTTTTTAATTCGAAAGGAATTAAAAAAATAGTTATTCCAGCCGGTGAAAACAACAAAAAAATTGAATCTGTTGCAAAAATATGGGCTTTTCTTTCTGAAAATGGAGGGGATCGCAAATCGCTTTTGATCAATATTGGCGGCGGAATGTTGACTGATTTGGCAGGTTTTGCCGCCACAACTTTCAAACGCGGTGTTGATTTCCTGAATGTTCCAACAACGTTGCTTTCGCAAGTTGATGCTTCGGTTGGAGGAAAAACCGGGATTAATTTCGGAGGGTATAAAAACGAAATCGGCACTTTTAAAGAACCTGTGGATGTTATCATTAATACTGATTTTCTTAAAACTATCGACAAGGAAAATTTTATTTCCGGGTTTGCAGAAATGATAAAACACGGTTTGATTTATAACCCGGAACATTTAGCAGAACTCAGAAAATTTGATATTGAAAATATTGATTACGATCATTTGCAGAAAATTATACGTGACTCGGTAAATGTGAAGGAATACTTTGTTGCCAACGACCCTACCGAGAAAAACATAAGAAAAGCTTTAAACTTTGGCCACACAATCGGTCATGCTTTCGAAAGTTATGCAATGCAACAAAACAAGCCAATCCAACATGGTTTTGCGGTGGCTTACGGAATGATTGCAGAACTTTTTTTGTCGGGCAAAAAATGCAATTTTCCTGTGGTTGATTTTGAGGACTTGACCAATTGGCTTTTGAAACTGTATGGTAAGTTTGAAATTTCTGAAAACGATTTTGAAACCCTGCTTGAATTGATGACCCATGACAAAAAAAATGAAGAAGGCCGAATAAATTTCACTTTGCTTTCTGAAACGGGGAAAATCGAAATCAACCAAAACTGTGCAAAAGCTCTGATTGTTGGGGCTTTGAACTATTACAAAGATTTAAAATTGGCAGAATGATTTATCAGGTTTCGGCAAGCAATAAAATAATAAACGGGATTATTAACCTGCCCTCTTCAAAAAGCATCAGCAATCGCGCGTTGATTATTAATGCATTGAATTATAGTCCCTATCCGTTGCGAAATTTATCCGACAGCGATGATACAGTGGTTTTATCGGCGGCGTTAAATTCAAATTCAAACAAATTCGACATTGGCCATGCAGGAACTGCAATGCGTTTTCTAACTGCTTTTTTATCAAAAATTATTGGGGAGTGGGAAGTTACCGGTTCGGAAAGAATGCAACAACGACCCATTTCGATTTTGGTAGATGCACTGAATTCACTCGGTGCACAAATTCAATACCTGAAAAATGAAGGTTTCCCACCATTGAGAATTTTGGGTTCACGCTTAACCGGGAATACTATTGATTTGGACGGCAGTGTTTCAAGCCAATATATTTCGGCACTTTTATTAATTGCGCCCACCGTTGAAAATGGATTGACATTGAAGTTAACAGGCGAAATTACTTCACGTTCATATATTAATCTCACATTACAATTAATGGCAAAATTCGGTATTCAATACCGGTGGGAAGGAAGCGAAATTTCAGTGCCAGAGCAGGCTTACATTGCCCGGGATTTTACGATTGAAGCTGACTGGTCAGGGGCTTCTTATTGGTACGAAATTTTGTCAATGTGCAATTCAGGCGAAATCCTCCTTGAAAACCTTCAACTGGAAAGTTTGCAGGGCGATGCAAATATTGCTAATTGGTTTGAGCAATTCGGGATTTCTTCGACCCAAAAAGAAAATGGAGTTTTACTGACAAAAAAGGAAGTTTCATCTCCCATTACATTGAATATCGACTTTATTGAAAACCCTGACGTTGCCCAAACTATGGCGTGCTTGTGTGTTGCAAAAGAAATCCCTTTTCATTTTTCGGGTTTGAAAACATTGAAAATAAAAGAAACAGATCGGATTTCTGCCCTTCAAAACGAGTTGGCAAAATGTGGAGCATTACTTACCGAACCCAAATTAGGGGAACTTGGCTGGAATGGAATAATTGATACAGCACAAAAAAAAGATAACCCAATTATTGAAACTTATCACGATCACCGCATGGCACTGGCTTTTGCACCAATGGCACTTGCTGGAAATCAAATTCAAATTAACGACCCGATGGTTGTTACAAAATCGTATCCTGGTTTTTGGGATGATTTGGGAAAAGTTGGATTTACAATTTCAGAAACTACGTAGTTACCTTTTTTGCCTGAAAAATTCCTGCATCAATTCGGCACATTCAATTTCAAAAACGCCACCTACTACTTCTGTTTTGGGATGTAGCGTTTGTGGGGCGTATTTTTTGAAACCTCGTTTTTTATCGCTTGCACCGTAAACAATCTTTCCTATTTGTGACCAGCCAAGAGCACCGGCACACATTGCACAGGGCTCTAAAGTAACATATAATACACAGTCATTCAGATATTTTCCACCAAGAAGATTGGCGGCGGCAGTAATTGCCTGCATTTCGGCGTGGGCAGTAACGTCGTTCAGCGTTTCGGTTAAATTATGTGCACGCGCTATTATTTTCCCTTTGGCAACAACAACAGCACCAATCGGGATTTCTCCTTCCTCAAAAGCCTGAAGCGCTTCGGCAAAGGCTTTTTTCATAAAATATTCATCGTTAAAAGGTTCTATCATAATTGTTGTTCAATGCATTTAAGTTGAGGCGCTGAAATTGCTAAAATCTTCTTATTTTCGCAATCAATTCAAATAAAAATAAAATGTACAGGACTCACACTTGCGGCGAACTTCGGATCGAAAATATTGATGCAGTTGTAACACTTTCAGGATGGGTGCAGCGAATCCGCGATTTTGGTGGTATGTCGTTTATCGATTTACGCGACCGTTACGGAATTACACAATTGGTTGTTGACGAAAATACGGATGAAGCAGTTGTTGCTCAATTGAATAAACTGGGACGTGAATTCGTTATTCAAATAAAAGGAGCTGTGCGTGAACGTTCGAGCAAAAACTTAAATATTCCAACCGGTGAAATCGAAATTGCATTATCTGAAGTAAAGGTATTAAGTCCTTCTTTGGTTCCTCCGTTCACAATACAAGAGGATACTGATGGCGGCGATGATTTGCGGATGAAATACCGTTATCTGGATTTACGAAGAAGTTCGGTGCGGGAAAATCTTGTTTTGCGTTCAAAAATGGCTCATGCAGTGCGCAGCTATTTGAACGACAGGGATTTTATTGAAACAGAAACTCCAGTCCTTATAAAATCTACACCTGAGGGTGCAAGGGATTTTGTTGTTCCTTCGAGAATGAATCCAGGTGAGTTTTACGCACTTCCACAGTCGCCACAGGTTTTTAAACAGATACTTATGGTTGCCGGTTTCGACAGGTATTACCAAATTGTAAAATGTTTCCGTGATGAAGATTTACGTGCCGACCGCCAGCCTGAATTTACCCAAATCGATTGCGAAATGTCGTTTGTGGAGCAAAAAGATGTTTTGGAAACTTTTGAAGGTTTAACAAAACACATGTTTAAAGAAGTTCTGAATGTTGAATTAAAAGATTTTCCTTGGTTGACTTATGCCGATGCAATGGAAAAATATGGCAGCGATAAACCCGATATCCGCTATGAAATGTTGATCAAAGATATTTCAGAAACGGCTAAAGGAAAAGGTTTTGGAGTATTTGACTCTGCGAAATTCATTGGAGCGATTTGTGCCAGCAGTTGTAGCGAATATACGCGCAAACAACTCGATGACTTAACGAATTGGGTGAAACGCCCACAAATTGGCGCCAAAGGTTTGGTTTATGTAAAATGCAACAAAGATGGCAGTTTTAAATCATCAGTAGATAAATTTTACTCACAGGAAGATTTAAAACAATGGAGTGACATTGTTGGAGCAAAACCTGGGGATCTCATTTTTGTAATGTCAGGCGAAAAAGATCAAACTTTAAAAGCGCTTGGTGAATTAAGGCTTGAAATGGGTAATCAATTGGGACTTCGTAAAAAAGGGATGTACAAACCATTATGGGTTGTAGATTTTCCACTATTGGAATGGAATGAAGAGGGCAATCGTTTTCACGCAATGCACCACCCTTTTACATCGCCAAAACCAGAAGATATACCGATGCTGGATACCGAACCCGGAAAAGTACGCGCAAATGCCTACGATTTGGTAATCAATGGAGTTGAAATAGGAGGAGGTTCTGTAAGGATTTTTGATTCTGAATTACAGGCAAAAATGTTTGATAAATTGGGTTTTACACCTGAACAGGCACAGGCGCAATTTGGATTTTTAATGAATGCATTCAAATACGGCGCTCCACCGCATGCTGGGATTGCTTTTGGATTCGATAGGTTGGTTTCAATGTTTGCTGGGCTTGATTCAATTCGCGATGTTATTGCCTTTCCGAAAAATAATTCGGGGCGCGATGTTATGATTGATTCCCCATCGCAAATTGCCAGAGAACAATTAGATGAATTACAACTTAAACTTGACTTAAAGGGAAGCAAATAATTGCATTTATATACAATAAAAAAGATATACAATAAAAAAGGGAAGCAATTGCTTCCCTTTTTTATATGATTTCAAATAAATGATATTATTTTTTCCTCCGTGATGAATAGTTAATGTGCAATGCGGCTGCTTTACGCAGTTCCTGTTTAACATCCTGAACAATACCCATTTTGGTATTTTCATCAACCTTCAAAGAAGTTATCATCATTGGTCTTTCAGCCTCATCTCTTGCTTCCCTTTCAGCAATAACAAAGTTGCTGATATCGGAAATATTTGCGAACTGATCAGCTAATTGGATCCGTGGTGCAACACCAAATTTTGCTTGGTATTGTCTTAAAGGTTCTCCAATGTATATATAACTCACCAATGATTTTTTCTCCAATTTGCTAAGTTCAGTAGCAGTTGGAAGTGTAACCTTTACATTTAACGTTACTTCACGCATGGTTGTACTAACCATAAAGAAAAAAAGCAACATAAAAACAATGTCAGGCAACGAAGCCGTTGATATTGGAGGTAATTCTTTTTTACCGCTATTTCTAAATTTACTCATTATTTATTCCTCCTAATTTCGTTTTCTTGGTTCAGCTTCCGATATCCTTGAAGGATAAATATCACGAATTGCTTCTTGTTTTTCTTGTTCCAAATCATTGTAAGGTTTTTGGAATTTGCTTTTCGCTAATTCATCTCTCAATTCATTTATGGCAGCAACTAATTCGTTTTGAACAGCAATGTATGTTCCGTATTTGGTATTAAGGTCATTACTTAAAGAGATAACCCCCTTGGTTACCATCACCTCACCAAAGAAAGGTATTTCTTTAGGTTCTTTTTCTGGTAAATTGACATCGTCGGCAGGATTTGCCATAAATTCCTTTGCCTTTTCACGAAGATCCTTAATATCGGTCCATTCATTTTCTACCAACAGGTCGTTATTTCTGTTTACAAGCACAACAAAAACGTTACGCTCTTTAACATCAACTTGTTCATCTTGTTTTTCTTCAACCCATTGAGGCAACCTTCTTTCAAGGCCGCTGTCCACATCCATCGTAGTTGTTACCAGGAAAAATATAAGCAACATAAAAGCAATGTCTGCTAAAGATGCTGCGGGTACTTCGGGCATTTTTTTACTACTCATAACTTATTTTCCTGTTTAATGCTACGATTTTACTTATTATATATCAACCGGATTACCGGTCCCAAAACAATTGATGCAATTGCAAGACCAAACAAAATGTAAGTTGCCAACAATCCTGTATCAACTAATTTCATAGTGCCTGATGTTAATCCTTCTGCAATGAATTTATCCACTCCGATAAACCGTGGTATTTCTGGTGAAGCCAATAAATAGGCGACCAAAGCAACTGTACCCATGAATAACAAAGAGATTAACCCACTTTTAGCTGCTTGTTTGTTGGTAAATGTATGAAACAAACTAAAAAGGATTGCAAGACCTGCACCAAGAATTCCAAGAATATAGACCCAAATAATATTTATATTAATCCAGCCTAACATAGTCGGATCTTGATCATTTACAGTGTTGATATTTGCCACCAATGAAACAATAAGAACTGCAGATACAGTTATCAGGACCCATAAAACAATAGTAACTATTTTACTTATTTTTTGCATGGGTTTCTTATTTTTTTAGGTTATGCTTGATTATAATATCTAATAACGAAATTGAAGCATCTTCCATATCGTTAACAATACTGTCGATTTTAGCTACACAATAGTTGTAAAAAATCTGAAGGATAATTGCAACAATTAATCCGAATACAGTGGTAATCAAAGCAACTTTAATACCACCAGCTACCAATGAGGGAGAAATATCCCCGGCAATCTCGATAGCATCGAAAGCTCCAATCATACCAATTACTGTTCCCATGAAACCAAGCATCGGTCCCAATGCGATGAAAAGGGCAATCCAGCTTAAACCCCGGTCAAGTAAACCAGCCTGAACGCCACCGTAAGAAATAATTGATTTCTCAACTACATCAATACCATGTTCGATTCTGTCTAAACCTTGATAGAAAATACTTGCTACAGGACCCCGTGTATTGCGACAAACTTCCTTGGCTGCTTCAACACCACCATTTTCCAAAGCTTCTTCAACTTTGGCCAATAGTTTTTTCGAGTTACTTGTTGCAAGATTCAGGTAAAGAACCCTTTCAATTGCAAACGCCAACCCTAAAATAAGGGTAAGTAATACGAAAGACATGAAGCCAGCATTACCTTCGATAAACTTTTGTTTCAACTGACTGTGAAACGATTTTCCTTCTTCGGCAGCTGCTGCAGCGGCCTCTTGAGGATCAGCAGATAAATCAACCTGACTTGTAGCCGCCGGCGGAGTAGCTGCTGGTTCATCTTGTGCAACTACAACGTTTGACCCCATAAAAAGTAGCATCCCAAATACTGCTATTAACGCGAATAGTCTTTTCATAATTGTTTTGAGTTTTTAATTAATAATTCCCTAATTTGTTTGTATTGATTTTTATTTAAAAAATTTTCTTTATCACAAAGCAAATAAAAATGCTTTTTATTTCACAATTCAAATGTACAATAATTTTTAGAACGATGCCTGCTTTTTTGTGGCGGAGAGAGAGGGATTCGAACCCTCGGTACCGTTTCGCAGTACACACGCTTTCCAGGCGTGCCAGTTAAGCCACTCCTGCACCTCTCCTTATTTATCAACTGGCAACCCCTAAATAAGGGGTGCAAATTAATAAAAAATTGCGAATAAAAAATAAGCTATTCACTAATTTCCCCCCGCAAACTTTTATTAAGGTACATTTTGATTTCATTATTACTTATGGCTTGCCCCAAGAGGAACATTAATTTGGTAATTGCTGCTTCTGTTGTCATATCTTTTCCCGAAACAACACCTGCATTTAGCAATTCCAAACTGGTTTCGTACCGACCCATTATTACATGTCCGCCTTCACATTGCGTTATATTTAATACTACAATTCCATTCTTGATTGCTTTTTTTATACAATTTGTTAACCACTTAGAAGTAGGAACATTTCCCGAACCAAATGTTTCAAGCACAATTCCTTTAAGTCCGGGAATATCAAGAATCGACTTAAAAACTTTTTCGCTGATACCAGGAAACATTTTTAGGATTACCACATTACCATCAAATTTTGTATTGATTTTTAAGATTCCTTTATTTTCGGGATGATATATGAATTCATCACTGTAACGAATATCAACACCTGCAACTGCGAGCGCCGGGTAATTGACTGAATGAAATGCGCTAAACTGTTCTGAATTTCTTTTTACCGTTCGGTTTCCACGATATAATTTAAAATCAAAATAGATACAAACCTCTGGGATTTTACTTTTTCCGTCCTGTTTTGCAGCTGCAATCTCAACCGAAGTAATCAGGTTTTCCTTTCCATCAGTCCTTATTGTACCGATTGGTAGTTGCGACCCTGTTAAAATTACAGGCTTATCCAGATTTTCGAACATGAAACTCAATGCCGATGCAGTGTATGCCATTGTATCAGTTCCATGTAATATTACAAAACCATCATAATCATTGTAATTTTTTTTGATTATGAGTGCAATTTTAACCCAAACTGAGGGATTCATATTTGAGGAGTCAAGCACCGGGTTAAGAACTACGGTTTGAATATAAAAGTTGAATTTGTTGAGTTCAGGGACTTCCTTAAGGATTTGATCGAACTTGACCGGCGATAAAGTTCCTGTTTCCAGGTGTTGCACCATTCCAATCGTTCCTCCGGTGTATATTATTAATATAGATGTTTTTCCGCTTTTTTCTGGTGACATAGGAATGGTTTGATTTGGCTGCAATTTATCAAATATCAAACAATCTACGCGAATTTTCAGTAGTTATTTCGGCGATTTCTTTAATAGGTGTTTGATAAATTTCGGACAATTTTTGTGCAATATAAACCAAATACGAACTTTCATTCCGCCGTCCACGTTTTGGATTAGGCGACAAATAGGGGGCATCGGTTTCCAAAACCAGTTTATTTAATTCAATATTTTTTAAGACCTGGCTTAAATTGCTGTTTTTATATGTTACAACTCCGCCAATTCCCAACAAAAATCCTAAATCGATTATTTTTTTTGCTTCCGTTTCATCGCCCGAGAAGCAATGGAAAATACCTTTTAAAGTTCCATCCTGTTCTTTATTTACAATCTCATAAACTTCATTAAATGATTCTCTTAAATGAATTACGATAGGTAGGTTACGCGATTTGGCCAGTTTTATCTGATGTTGGAAAGCATCTTTTTGTTCTTTTATGTATGTCCGATCCCAATATAAATCGATTCCAATTTCGCCAATACCATAAAATTTTTGTTTTTCAAGCCAATATTCAACAAGCGAAAGTTCTTCTTTATAATCATGTGAAACAGAAGTAGGGTGTAGTCCCATTAACGGGTAACAAACGTGAGGATATGAATTACTTAAATCAAGCAACCTTTTAATTGTGCCTGAATCGATGTTGGGAAGAACAATTTTTTTGACATCATTATTATAGGCATTTTGAAGTACCTCTTCAATGTCGTCATTAAAGTCTTCGGAATAAATATGTGAGTGTGTATCAATCAGCATGTAAGAAAAATTTCGACAAATGTATAAAAGCAATTTATCCTGAAATACAATTTAACTTTAACAAAAAATTAAGTTTTCAATGTAATTCAGGATAAATGGGAAAAAGTGATTGATACTTTTTGCTGGATTTTACACGATTCCCTGCGCAATCATGGCATCGGCGACCTTTACAAAACCACCAACATTTGCACCTTTAACATAATCTACTTTATTGCCATCTTTCCCATAAATAACACATGTTTCGTGTATCTCTTTCATTATATGTTTTAGCCGCAAGTCAACCTCTTCGCGTAACCAATTATACCGCATGCTGTTTTGTGACATTTCAAGACCTGAAACTGCAACACCACCTGCATTAACAGCTTTTCCCGGAGCATAATCAATTTGTTCAGAAAGAATTTCTACTGCATCGGCTGTACATCCCATATTTGAAGCTTCTGCAACCATTTTGCAACCATTTTTAATTAGTTCTTTTGCATCATCGGCATTTAGTTCATTCTCGGTTGCACATGGAATTGCCAAATCTACCGGTATTTCCCATGGGTGTCTGCCTGAAATAAATCTTGCACCAAATTCCTCCGCATAGGGTTGTACAATATCATTATTCGTAGCCCGTAGTTCAAGTAAATATTCAACTTTGTCTCCTTTAATTCCGTCTTCATCGTATATATATCCGTCTGGACCGGAAATAGTAACAACTTTTCCTCCCAACTCATTGATTTTTGTAATAGTTCCCCATGCCACATTCCCAAATCCCGAAACTGAAATGGTTTGTCCTTCAATGTCTTTCCCGATGCGGTGTAACATATGTTGAGCAAAATACACAGCGCCAAATCCTGTGGCTTCAGGACGGATTAAACTGCCACCCCATGCAAGCCCTTTACCGGTTAATACGCCGGTAAATTCGTTTTTCAAGCGTTTGTACTGACCAAATAAGTAGCCGATTTCGCGACCGCCAACTCCAATATCACCAGCCGGCACATCGGTATTTGGGCCAATATGCCGATAAAGTTCGCTCATAAACGATTGGCAAAAACGCATAATTTCACTGTCAGTTTTACCTTTTGGACTAAAATCAGAGCCACCTTTACCTCCTCCCATGGGTAATGTTGTTAAGCTGTTTTTAAAGGTTTGTTCGAATCCAAGAAATTTCAAAATGCTTAACGTAACACTGGCATGAAAACGTAATCCACCCTTGTATGGACCTAATGCCGAATTGAACTCTATGCGGTAGCCACGGTTAATTTGCACATCCCCCCGATCGTCAACCCAAGGTACGCGAAACATGATTACCCGCTCTGGCTCTACCATCCTTTCAAGGATTTTTGCTTTTATATATTTTGGGTTTTTACTGTAATAATCCCAAACTGAACCTATAACCTCCTCAACTGCCTGATGGAATTCACTCTCTCCTGGGGTTCTTTTCTCTAAATCAATTATGAATTTATTTATATCTGCGTTCATTTCATTAATAATTTTAAGTTGCTCTGCCAAAGATATAATTCTTAAAATCGAAAATACAAGGTTTAATGTCATATTCCACCATGAACAAAAATGTTGAATAACAACATGTTGGTATAAAAAGAAATGTGTTTAAAAACAGTTTATGAGAATTGTCAGATTTTTAGGTATAAAAAAAGCTCTTTTCTGAAATGAAAAGAGCTTTTTTTAAATATTGTGGTTTCGATTACATCATTCCACCCATTCCACCCATTCCGCCGGGTCCACCCATTGGCATTGATGGTTTGTCTTCTTTTTCTTCAACAATTACAGCCTCAGTTGTTAAGAACATTCCTGCAATTGACGCAGCGTTTTCAAGCGCAATGCGGGTAACTTTTGCAGGGTCTATAACACCAGCTTCGTAAAGGTTTTGATAAACATCTGTACGGGCATTGTAACCATAATCGTCTTTACCTTCTTTAATTTTCTGAACAACTACTGCACCTTCTTTACCAGCATTTGCAACAATTTGACGCAGTGGTTCTTCGATGGCGCGTTTGATGATTTCTACACCTGTTTGTTCGTCATCGTTTTCTCCTTTTAATGAATTCAAAGCTTCGATTGCACGCACATAAGCAACACCACCGCCAGGAACAATTCCTTCTTCAACTGCGGCACGGGTTGCACTTAACGCGTCATCAACACGGTCTTTCTTTTCTTTCATTTCAACTTCTGAAGTTGCGCCAACATAAATTACTGCAACACCACCTGCCAATTTGGCCAAACGTTCCTGTAATTTTTCTTTATCGTAATCAGAAGTTGTAGTTTCAATTTGTTTTTTGATTTGGCCAACACGTGCCGAAATTCCTTCCGATGCACCTGCTCCATTTACGATTGTAGTAACTTCTTTGTCAACAGTAATTTTTTCACACTGACCCAACATATCAAGAGTAGCTTGCTCAAGTTTCATCCCTTTTTCTTCGGTAATCACTGTTCCTCCTGTTAAAATCGCAATGTCTTCCAACATTTCTTTTCTGCGATCACCAAATCCAGGAGCTTTTACCGCACAAACTTTAAGCGAACCGCGCAAACGGTTTACAACCAAAGTTGCCAAAGCTTCTCCATCAACATCTTCAGAAATAATCATTAATGGACGACTGGTTTGTGCACTTGCTTCCAAAATTGGAAGGAGGTCTTTCATTGTACTGATTTTTTTGTCGTAAATCAGGATATAAGGATTTTCGAGTTCAGCAGCCATTTTTTCGGCATCGGTAATAAAATAGGGAGAAATGTAACCGCGGTCGAATTGCATACCTTCTACTACATCCACGTAAGTTTCGGTACCTTTTGATTCTTCTATTGTGATAACTCCTTCTTTATGAACTTTCTGCATTGCCTCAGCAATCAGTTTTCCGATAGTATCATCGTTATTTGCAGCTACTTTTGCTACCGATTCAATTTTTGCATAATCGTCACCAATGGTTTGAGCTTGTTTTGCAATGCTTTCAACTACTACTGCAACAGCTTTGTCAATACCGCGTTTCAAATCCATTGGATTTGCACCAGCTGCAACGTTTTTTAAACCAACTGTAATGATTGATTGAGCTAAAACAGTTGCAGTTGTAGTTCCATCACCAGCATCATCTCCGGTTTTCGAAGCTACTTCTTTTACCATTTGAGCGCCTAAATTTTCATAAGCATCTTTCAAATCGATTTCTTTTGCAACTGTAACACCATCCTTGCTAATTTGAGGTGCACCAAATTTCTTTTCAATAACTACATTGCGTCCTTTTGGGCCCAATGTTACTTTAACTGCGTTCGACAGTTTATCAACGCCACTTTTCAATAAGTCGCGTGCTTCAATACTGAATTTAATTTCTTTTGCCATAATATTTACTTTTTTTGATTTTAATTAAGCGATGTACAAAACGTCAGATTGTGACATTAACAAGTAATCATCACCGTCAACATTCAACTCTGTTCCGGAATATCTTCCGTAGAAAACAACGTCACCAACGTTCAGTTCCATGGGTTCGTGTTTTTTACCGCTACCTACCAATAATACAGTTCCAATTTGTGGTTTTTCTTTTGCTGAATCCGGAATAATTATTCCACTTACTGTTTTCTCTTCCGCTGCCTTTGGTTGAACAAGGATTTTTCCAGCCAGAATTCTACCTTTTAAATCTGCCATAGTTTTATACGTTTTTATTTTAATTAAACATTATTATTAAAAAATCGACAAGGTGGTTTTACACAATCCATGCCAACCACTCAACATAGCAAATTATAGCAAAAACAAGGACAAAATTTCACAGGCAGTATGCGCGGATACTCATAAAGTAGAGCCAATACGCTAAAATTCAAATGGCTACGAAAAATGTCAATGCTTCTGACATGGTGTCAGAGTGAAAGGATTCTTATTCTTTATCAGACCTCCCTTGTAAATATTTAAAACTTTACTGTGATAGACTTATACGATGTATAAAAAAATAATGCCATCAGATTTTCCAATGGCATTGTATTGTTTTGGCTATTCAATGCTGTATAATTCATCAAATCAAAATGAAACTTTAATAGTTGATGTTTGTTTTACCATTTCCATCCATCTCTATATTTATGCTTTATCAGTTCATTTGCAAATTCAAGTGCATCTACATCCATGTAATTTGTTTTAAAACTGGGTTGCATGTTTTCTTTTTTATAAATGTGGGAAGTAATCAGTTTGAGTTTTTCGCCACTTCCAATATTTTTAAATACCTGTTTTTCGCCATCCCACTCTAATTCGCGCTCCAAACCCTGTAATCGCAGTGAAAGATTTCCCATCAAAACCATTTCGGTTAAGGGACCGGCAAAATCAAAATTAGAGCGGGATTCTTTTCTCGAATCAGCATTTTCTTTGCAAGCACGAACCCAATCCATTTCATGTCGGCCGCCGCCCAATTTATCATCTTTCACCCTTTCAATTGATTTAGGTGGGGTTTTATAGTCATCAACCAAAACCTGATAACCCTCCCCATAATTTGAAGTTATAATTTTCCCTTTTGTTCCTATATATAGGTTAACTTGCTCTAAATTAATTCCCTTTGGCAAATCGGGTGTTCTTTTTGGTGTTAACCCTCCGTCATGCCAAACTAATTTCAGCTCGGGCATTTTATTTCGAGCCGGAAAAGTAAATTCAACAACAGAGGCCTGTGGCGCACTTTCGGTATTAACTAATGTTGAACTTGATTGCACTTTAACAGGATATTTTAATTGAAGAGCATAAAATGGCACGTCTAATACATGGCATCCCATATCGCCAAGTGCACCTGTTCCGTAATCCCACCAGGCACGCCAGCTCCATGGATGATATGCTTCATTGTAAGGCCGGTAAGGGGCGGTCCCCAAAAATAAATCCCAGTCTAAATTTTTTGGTATTTTTTGTTTTTCAGTCGGTCTGTGCAATCCCTGAGGCCAAATTGGGCGGTTTGTTGTTGCATGAACTTCGTAAACATCTCCAATTACACCTGCTTGTATCAACTCCGTAACATCATAAACTTCATCATTTGAATGTCCTTCATTGCCCATTTGAGTTGCTACCTTGTATTTGTGCGCAGCTTCTGTTAATTGCCTTGCTTCCCAAACCGCATGAGTTAAAGGTTTCTGGCAATAAACATGTTTTCCCAATTGCATGGCAGTCATTGCGATTATTGCATGAGAATGATCAGGTGTGGCAATAACAACTGCGTCAATGTCCTTTTGTTTATCAAACATTTCCCTGAAATCCTTGTATTTTTTTGCATTTGGATAGGCATTGAAAACAGGTTTTGCGTAATCCCAATCAACATCGCAAAGAGCAACCATATTTTGCCCCGGCATATTTTTTAAATTTACTTTTCCTTTACCACCAATTCCGATACCGGCAATATTTAGTTTATCACTGGGAGAGACATGCCCTAATCCTGAAACTGCAAAACTTGGAATCACGGTAAAACCAGCGAGTGCTGTAGATGTGGCGCCAATAAATTTACGGCGGGTTAGATTTAAGTTCGATTTTGTTTCCATATCAGTTTGTTTTAAATATATAAGTTAAAAACGGGAAGTTAAATTTATTGAATTCCAGTGGTTAATAACAAGTTATTTACGATTTATTTTGTTCAGTTAAAAGAGAAAGTTATTTATCTAAATTTTTCACATTACTTTTAAGCCTTTAAAAATCTAAAATGAATATCGATAAATATCCATCAAAATTACTTGAGAATGCAGTAAACGAATTTTCTAAACTGCCCGGAATTGGCCGTAAAAGCGCACTTCGGCTTGTTCTTCATTTGCTTCGTCAGGATGTTGAAGCAATAAACTATTTTGGAAACAGCCTTATCCAGCTTCGTAACGAAATAAAACATTGTAAAATTTGCCACAATATATCTGATTTCGATATTTGCCAGATTTGTAATAATCAATCCCGCAACCGAAGTGTAATTTGTGTGGTGGAAAATATCCGCGATGTAATGTCGATTGAAAACACACAGCAATTCAATGGATTATATCATGTTTTAGGTGGAATTATTTCGCCAATGGACGGAATCGGGCCGGCTGATCTTGAAATTGAATCGCTTATAAAACGAGCTGGAAATGGTGAAATAATCGAAATCATACTGGCACTTTCAACTACAATGGAAGGCGATACTACCAACTTTTATATCTTCAGAAAATTAAAAGACAAAGATGTGCGGGTTACTACTTTGGCACGAGGAGTTTC